>NZ_JBHTWX010000019.1:84531-89317 GCF_042792155.1 Kitasatospora sp. NPDC056651
GGGTGGTCTCCTGCTGGGCGAGAGCGCGCAGCTCACCGGCGGCCTGCTCGGCCTCGGCCCGGGTCCGCGCCGCGGCCTGCTCGGCCTCCTCGTGGGCGGTCTCGGCGGCGTCCAGGTGCTCGGAGGTCTCCTCTCGCTCGCGGCGCAGCCCGTCGGAGGCCGCCTCGCGCTCGCGCCGGCTCTCCTCGCGCAGCGCGTTCGCGGCCGCCTCGGCCTCGGCCCGGGTGCGGGCGGCCTCGGTGTCGGCCTCGGTGCGCACGCGTTCGGCGTCGGCCACCGCGGCGTCCCGGACGGCGTTCGCCTCGGCCTGCGTGTCGGTGGTCAGGGCCTCCGCGGCGGTCGTCGCCTCGGTGCGCACCCGCTGGTCGAACTCGGAGGCCTCGCGCCGGAGTTCGGCGGTCTCGCGCTCGGCCGCGGCCCGGTTCTCGGCGGCCGCGGCCTTGGCGGCCGCGAGCGCGTCCTGGCCCTGCTGCTCGGCTGTGCCGGTGATCTTCTCGGCTTCGGTGCGGGCCCGGGCCAGGGTCTGCTCGGCCCGGCCCTGGGTCTCGGCGGCCTGCTCCTGGGCCTGCTCGCGCAGCCGCTCGATCTCCTCGGCGGCGCCCGCGCGCAGCTCGTCCGCGTCGGACTTGGCCTTGGTGAGCAGCTCCTCGGCGTTCTTCGCCGACTCCTCGATCTGGCCGACCGCCTGGCGGCGGGCCTCGCCGCGCACCCGGTCGGCCTCGGCGGCGGCCTGGGCGCGCAGCTCCTCGGCCTCGGCGCGCAGCCGGGCCGCCTCGTCCTGCATCCGGTCGATCCGCTCGCGGATCGCGGCGGCGTCGTCCAGGGCGGCGTTCTGGGCCTGCTCGACGGCGGCCTGGGCCTGCTCGCGCAGCCGCTGGGCCTCGGCGGCGGCCTCGGCGCGGATCCGCTCGGCCTCGGCGGCGGCCTCGCCGCGCGTGGTCTCGGCGTCCTGGTCGGCCCGGCCGAGCACCTCCTCGGCGGTCTTGGCGGCCTTGGCGAGGTGGACGGTGGCGTCCTTGGCGCCGGCCGCCCGGCCCTCCTCCTCGGCCTGGTTGCGCAGCCGCTGGGCGTCGGCCTCGGCCTGGGCGCGCAGTTCGGCGACGTCCCGCTCGGTCTGGGCGCGGAGCTCGGCGATCGCCGCCTCGGCCTCGGTCTTCAGCTCGGTGGCGACCGACTCGGCGGTGGCCCGCAGCCGCTCGCTCTCCTCGGCCGCGGCGGCCTTGGCGGCGTCGGCCTCGGCCTGCTTGGTGGCGGCCGCGGTCCGGACGGCCTCGGCCTCGGCGCGGATCGCCCCGGCTTCCTTGGTGGCCTGGGCGACCATCCGGGCGACCTCGGCCCGGGCGGTCTGCGAGCGCTGCTCGTTGGCGGCCTCGCCGTCGGCGGCCTTGCGCACGGCGGCGGCCTCGGCATCGGCCTGGAGCTGCTCGGCGGCCTGCTCGGCCTGGGCGCGCAGCTCGGCGGCCTCGTGGCGGGTGCGCTCCGCCTCGGCGATGGCCTCGGCGCGCAACCGGTCTATCTCGGCCTTGGCGGCGGCGAGCTGCTGCTCGGCGCGGGCCTGCTCGGCGGCGGCCTGTGCCTTGAGCTGGCCGATCTCGGCCTGGGCGGCGGTCAGCCGGCCCTCGGCGACGGCGTGTGCCGCGGCCAGCTGCTGCTGGGCCTCGCCGCGGGCGGCGTCCACGTCGGCGGCGGCTTGGGCGCCGGCCTGCTGGGCCTGCTCGGAGGCGGCGCGCAGCAGGCGCTCGGCGTCGTTCTGGGCGCGCTGGAGGGCGGCCTCGGCGGCGGCGTGGGCTTCGCCGCGGGCGGCGTCCACGTCGGCGGCGGTCTGGGCGCGGGCCTGGTCGGCGAGGGCGACGGCCTCGGCGCGGGCGGCGGCGACCATCCGTTCGGCCTCGGCGCGGGCGTCCTGGAGCAGCCGCTGGGCCTCCTGCTCGGAGCCCGCCCGGGTCTGCTCGGCCCAGCCGTTGACGTGCTGCTCGGCGGAGCGGCGCAGCTCGGTGAGCTCGTCCTCCAGCTGGCGGCGGCGGGCGGTGAGCTCGGCCTCCAGTCGGGCGGTGCGCTCGGCGGCCTCGGCCATGATCCGCTGGGTGGCGGCCTGGGAGTCGCGCAGTTGGCGCTCGGCGTCGGCGCGCAGTTGCTGGGCCTGCATCTCGGCGGTGCGGAGCATCTGCTCCGCCTGGCCGGAGACGGCGTCGAAGGCGCGCGGCTGGGCGAGCATGCGGCGGGACTCGTGCAGTTTCGCCCGGAGCACCTCCACCTGGTAGGCGAGGTCCTCGGCATGCTCGACTGCCTTGTCCCGCTCCTTCCGAGTCCGGCCCATCTCGGCCTCGAACTGGGAGAGGTGATCGTCAGCCTCGTAGCGGTCGTTGCCCCGCACTCCGCGGTCCCATCCATCTCCTGGTCGCGTCCTCGACCCGGCCGGTTCCGGGCTCCCGTTGTCCGGGGCCGGTCCGACTGGCTCCTTGCATCCGCAGCCGGTGGACGGCTCCCCGCCATGCCGGGGCCGCCCGCCGCGGTCGTCGGAGTCCGGGGCGCGGGAGCGCGGGGGTTCCGCGTTCCCCCGTCCGAGTGGACTCCTGGGCGAACTCTTGCCTTGTGGAGAATGGTGACAGATCCGTCTTGCGACTGTTCAGCCGTGCCCGCGTACCGGGACTCCCCTTGCGACGGGCCGACCGCCGGCGGGCGGACGGGCCTGTCTTCGGCCGTGCCCGTCGCCTCCGTCCCCCGGAGCCTTCGCGCACCTGGGCATTGTAGTGGGAGCGCACTGCGGGGGAATGGCCGCAGGGGGGTTTTCCGGCTCTTCCGGCCAGGTTACTGACGGGTCATGACCGACGGGCCGTCGGGTGCCGCCGGGGCACCGCCCCCGCCGGGGCGGGCCGGGCGGGGATCAGTGCTCGTCGTGGGCCTGCTGCGCGGAGGTGACCAGCTCGGTCAGTACGCCGCCGCAGTCCTTGGGGTGCAGGAAGGTGATCCGCGAACCCATCGAGCCGATCCGCGGCTGGTCGTAGAGGACGCGGACGCCCTTGTCCCGGATGGCCTCGGAGTCGCCGTCCACGTCCGCGGTGCCGAAGGCGATGTGGTGCACGCCCTCGCCGTTCTTCTCCAGCCACTTGGCCACGGTGGAGTCGGGCCGGGTGGGCTCCAGCAGCTGGAGGTAGGAGGCGCCGCCGTCGTCGGTGCCGTTGATCCGGAGCATGGCCTCGCGGACGCCCTGCTCCTCGTTGACCTCGGAGTGGAAGACCTCGAAGCCGTAGGTGGCGCGGTAGAACTCGACCGTCTTGTCGAGGTCTCGGCAGGCGATGCCGATGTGGTCGATTCGGGTCAGCACGGCGACCTCCGGGTGATGGGGAGAAGAGTGCACCCAGTGCAGCGCATCGCGCGCGACCGACGCCAGAGCCCCGGGTGCGAGCCTGCTCACACGGCGGGCGGTTCACCCGGACCGGTTCGGCACGGTGTTGACTGGATGGTGCCAGTGCGCTCGATCACACCGTCGCTCCGGTGACGGGCGGGTAACAGGTCAGTACATTGAGCGCATCCTCACCTGGCCACGACGTGCGAAGGGGCCCGTCCCATGACCAACACCACCTCTGTGATCGTTGCCGGTGCGCGGACCCCGATGGGCCGCCTGCTGGGTTCCCTCAAGGGCTTCTCCGGCGCCGAGCTCGGCGCCGTCGCGATCAAGGCGGCCCTGGAGCGGGCCGGGATCACCGGCGACCAGGTCCAGTACGTGATCATGGGCCAGGTGCTCCAGGCCGGCGCCGGCCAGATCCCGGCCCGTCAGGCCGCCGTCAAGGCCGGCATCCCGATGAACGTCCCGGCGCTGACCGTCAACAAGGTCTGCCTCTCCGGACTGGACGCCATCGCGCTGGCCGACCAGCTGATCCGGGCCGGCGAGTTCGACATCGTGGTGGCCGGCGGCCAGGAGTCGATGACCAACGCCCCGCACCTGCTGCCCAAGTCCCGCGAGGGCTACAAGTACGGCGCGATCGCGATGCTCGACTCGATGGCCCACGACGGTCTCACCGACGCCTACGAGAACATCCCGATGGGCGAGTCCACCGAGAAGCACAACACCCGCCTGGGCATCCCGCGCGAGGCGCAGGACGAGATCGCGGCCGCCTCGCACCAGCGGGCCGCCAAGGCGCAGGCCGACGGCGTCTTCGAGGCCGAGATCGTCCCGGTCGCCATCCCGCAGCGCAAGGGCGAGCCGGTGCTGTTCAGCCAGGACGAGGGCATCCGCGCGGACACCACCGTCGAGGGCCTGGCCAAGCTGCGCCCGGCCTTCACCAAGGACGGCACGATCACCGCCGGCACCTCCTCGCAGATCTCCGACGGCGCCGCCGCCGTGGTCGTGATGAGCAAGGCCAAGGCCGAGGAGCTGGGCCTGACCTGGATCGCCGAGATCGGCGCGCACGGCAACGTGGCGGGCCCGGACAACTCGCTCCAGTCGCAGCCGTCGAACGCGATCAAGCACGCGCTCTCCAAGGAGGGCCTGGAGGTCGCCGACCTCGACCTGATCGAGATCAACGAGGCGTTCGCGGCCGTCGCCTACCAGTCCACGAAGGACCTGGGCGTCTCCTCGGACATCGTCAACGTCAACGGCGGCGCCATCGCGCTCGGCCACCCGATCGGGATGTCCGGCGCCCGCGTGGTGCTGTCCCTGGCGCTGGAGCTGCAGCGCCGCGGCGGCGGGGTCGGCGCGGCCGCGCTGTGTGGCGGCGGCGGCCAGGGCGACGCGCTGATCGTGCGCGTCCCGAAGGCCTGACCGGCTCCGACCCGACTTCGGGGC
>NZ_JBHTWX010000020.1:0-87667 GCF_042792155.1 Kitasatospora sp. NPDC056651
ACGTCGCCAAGGCCGCCGGACTGGCGGTGTCAGCCTGCGGAGCGCGGGTAAGACCGGGACTCGTCC
This sequence comes from Kitasatospora sp. NPDC056651, assembly GCF_042792155.1. Classification (NCBI taxonomy): domain Bacteria; kingdom Bacillati; phylum Actinomycetota; class Actinomycetes; order Kitasatosporales; family Streptomycetaceae; genus Kitasatospora; species Kitasatospora sp. NPDC056651. The sequence goes on from NZ_JBHTWX010000020.1 coordinate 67, forward strand.
CGGCACAGCGCGAAGAAACAGGAACCCACTCGAAGCCCCGCCCGGTGACCACCGGCAGGCAGGCGGGAATCTCCGTCCTTTAGGGCGGAGAGGATGTCAATCGTTGATCCTGGACCGCAGGATCGGCTCGTACGAGCTGCCGCCCGGCTCGATCGTGATCGGCGCCGGGAACCGCGCCACCGACGGCGCGCTCGCCCGCCCGATGGCCTCCGCGCTGGTCAACCGCATGGTCCACGTCCATCTGCGGGCCAGCGCCGAGGACTGGCTGCGCTGGGCGGCCGGCACCGGCATCCACCCCTGGATCGTCGACCACCTCACCGACCGGCCCGACCACCTGTGGTCCGCCCCGCCCAAGACCGAGGAACCGTTCTCCACCCCGCGTGCCTGGCACATGCTCTCGGACGCGCTGCACTCCTTCGGTCCCGCCCTGGACGAGGGGACCCTCAAGGTCGTCGCCCACGGGCTGCTCACCGCCCAGCACGCCGTGGCCTTCTGCGGCTACGCCAAGATCGTCCGCAACTCCTACGGCCTGGAGGCGATCCTCAAAGGCGACGCCCGCTGGCCGCACCGGCTGGAGGACCGCGACCTGCTCTACTACCTGGCCGACGCCTTCCGCGGCCGGCTCGTCAAGGAACTGCCCGCCCGCAAGGAACACGCCTCCGGGGCGCAGCGGCAGACCGCCTTCCGGGCCAAGTCGCTGCTGGTGCAGCTGGCCGAGATATCGGTGGAGGTCGCCCAGACGGTGATCGCCGACGGTCCGGACGGCAACCCGCTGCTGCCCGCCTGGTTCCTGATCGAGGCCGCCCGGGACATGCCCCGCCTGGTCGAGGCCCGCCGGTGAACCGCGCCCCGGCCGACCGGAAGAAGCCGGACCCGGGCGCCGAGGCCTTCGCCGAGGGCCTGGCCCGGCTCCGCGGCAACCGGGCCCTCGCCGCCCTGAACGCCGACGTCTGCCGCAGCGAGGACTGTGCCACCGCCCCGCCGGACGGCTGGGCGGTGGTGGACTCCAACGGCACCCTGCACGTCAACCCGCGCCGCCGGGCCGAACCCGAGGAGTGGGCCTGGGTCCTGGCGCACTGCCTGCTGCACCTCGGCTTCGGCCACCTCCCGGGCGCCCGCGGCCGCGGCACCCAGCCCGACGCCCACCTGGCCGCCGCCCGCTGCGCGGTGGTCAACCGCTTCCTCGCCACCTTCCCCGTCGGCCACGCCCCGGTCGCCGTCCCGCAGCAGTACCCGGGCGGCGACGAGGAGGAACTGGCCGCCCGCTGGCGCCGCGACGGCCTGCCGCCCACCGACGCCGCCGGAACGGCGGGCACCGCCGGCACCGCCGCACGCGACCAGCTGCTCGTCGAGTGGCGCGGCCACGGCCAGGCCCCCGAGGACTGGCCGACGGCCTTCGCCGCCGCGCTCACCCGCACCATGTCCGCCGCGATGGACCGGGCCGGCGGCCGGATCGACGCCGAGACCGGCGAACGCCTCCCCGAGCGGTCCTGGAACCGGGCCCTCAACTGGTTCGTCTCCTCCTACCCCCTGCTCGGCGCCGTCGCCGCCGGCCTCACCGTCGTCGCCGACGCCGAACTCGCCCGCGCCCACGACATCGCCGTCGCCGCCGTCAACGCCGAGGCCGCCGAGATCTACGTCAACCCGCTGCGCCACCACACCGACGAGGAGTGGCGGTTCATCCTCGGCCACGAGATCCTGCACGCCGCCCTGCGGCACGGCGAACGCCGCGGCGGACGCGACCCGTTCCTGTTCAACGTCGCCGCCGACTACGTCATCAACGGCTGGCTGCTGGAGATGGGCGTCGGCGACATGCCCGACGGGCTGCTGCACGACCCGCAGCTGAAGGGCCTGTCCGCCGAGGAGGTGTACGACCGGATCGCCCGCGACCGGCGCCGGATCCGCCGCCTCGCCACCCTGGCGGGGAAGAACCGTCCGGACGTCCTCGGCGAACCGCTCGGGCCGCCCCGCGACTACGTGGACCTCGACGACTTCTACCGGAGAGGCCTCCAGCAGGGCTTCGAACTCCACCGGCGCGAACGCGGCCTGCTCCCGGCCGGGCTGGTCGAGGAGATCCGCGCACTCGCCCACCCGCCACTGCCCTGGGACGCCCGCCTGGCCCGCTGGTTCGACGAGTTCGTGCCGAGGCCGCAGCCGGTGCGCAGCTACGCCCGCCCGGCCCGCCGGCAGTCCGCCACCCCCGACATCCCCCGGGCCGGGCGCCACCACCCCGAGGAGGAGGTGCCGCGCTGCACCTTCGGCGTCGTCCTGGACACCTCGGGCTCGATGGACCGGACGCTGCTCGGCAAGGCGCTCGGCGCGATCGCCTCCTACGCCGCCGCCCGGGACGTCCCGGCCGCCCGGGTGGTGCACTGCGACGCCGCCCCGCACGACGCCGGGTACCTCCCGGTCGAGGAGATCGCCGGGCGCCTGCGGGTGCACGGGCGCGGCGGCACCGTCCTCCAGCCGGGCATCGACCTGCTGGAGCGGGCGGAGGACTTCCCGCCCGGGGCACCCGTCCTGGTGATCACCGACGGCGAGTGCGACGTCCTGCGGCTGCGCCGCGAGCACGCCTTCCTCGTCCCGCGCGGCGCGGCGCTGCCGTTCACCCCGCGAGGGCCGGTCTTCCGGATGACCTGAACGGGCCGGACCGTGAGGCGGGGGGCGTTCCGGTCGGGCGTTCCAGGGCGAGGAGAACGCGCAGGTCAGAGGAGGTGCGACCGTTCCAGCGTCCCGTGTCGCCCGGCGGCGCTGGTGGGCGGGACGGATCGCGGGGCAGTCTTCGGTCCGGCGGCGACCGGCACCGGGCCGGGGCCGCCCGGCCGCGGAGCGCGGCCTCCCATGGCGTTCGTCCGCCATGCACCACCCGACCAGAAGGAAGTCCTGCCATGCGCCTCTCGAACCGACGCCTGATCGCCGTCTTGCTGGCGGCCGCCGGCCTGCTGGCCGCCGGGGCCACCCCGGCCGCCGCCGTCCACGGTGGGTCGGACACCACGACCAAGGCCCACCCCTTCGTCGTGGCCCTGGAGACCGCCGCGGGCGAACAGTGGTGCACCGGCGCGCTGATCGCGCCGACCAAGGTGCTCACCGCGGGCCACTGCGTGGCCGAGGCGAGCGACCCGGGCTCCCTGCGGGTGATCGCCGGCCGGACCGACCTGACCGGCACCGGCGGCCAGGTCCGCCGGGTGAAGGGCTACCGGGTCGACCCGCGCTACACCGCGGGCCTGGAGCACGACTCCGCCGTCCTCGCCCTGGACCGTCCGCTGCCGCAGACGCCGGTGCGGGTGGCGCGCCAGGGGGACGAGGCGCTGTACCGGTACGGCCGCACGGCCACGCTGCTGGGGTTCGGGCGCACCGGCTCGGACGGTCCGGGCACCCGCCTCAAGCAGGCGGTGCTGACGCTGGCTCCGCCGGCCTCCTGCGACCCGTACACCGAGCCCGGGGACTCCCCGCTGCTGAAGGTCTGCGGTCTGCCGCGGGCCGGTACGGCGGACAGCGTCTGCAAGGGGGACTCGGGCGGGCCGCTGGTGGTCGGCGGTGTGGTGATCGGGGTGGTCTCCACCGGCAACAAGTACTGTGACACCCAGTTCCCGGTCTCGGTGTTCACCCGGGCCACCGACGTGCCCGCGCAACTGCTGTCCTGACCGATACCGGTGCCGCTGCCGGTACTACCGCGGAAAGGCCGTCCGCGCCGAACGCGCGTCAGGGTGTGGGTAAAGGGGGCGTATCGGATGAACCACGCACTTGCGTGTGCATGTCATTTAATGACCCTTTACCATTCATCAGATATGAATCCCTGACATTCGTTCATATGATCGCTCCGTCTCTGCATAATTCCGGTGGAGGACTCGTGGAGGCCTTCGCGGCAAGCAGAGGGGGTTGCGTGATCTCACCCGATCAGACCGGAGAACTCGTCGAGGCCACCTACACCTGGGCGCGCTCCCTGGAGACCGCCTTCGGCGCTCCGGAGCCGCGCCGGCCGGGGGCCCTGGACGGCGCGGCCCAGCAGATGACCGAGGCCGTGGTACGGGCCCGGCAGCGGGTGCTGCTGGCGGAGCCGGCGGACAGCGCGCCCGGCCGGCGCTGCTGGCTCGGGCTGCTGACCGGAGCGCTCGCCGACAGCGCGCGGCGGGGCAGGGACGTGCGGCTGCTGCTCGGCGGCAAGCGGCCGTGGCGGCCGCAGGGGGCCGCGGAATGGGCCGCGCTGGACGGTCTGCAGCAGGCGGGCGTGGTCCTGCGGGCGGTGTCGGGCCCCGTGCAGCCGATGCTGCTGACGGACGCCGCCGTGCTGCTGGGCGCGGCGCGGGAGGCTTCGGCCGGCCCGGACGACGTGCTGGAGGTGACGGAGCGGTCGACCTCGCAGATCGTCCACCACCTGGCCGCGATGCTCTGGGAGAGCGGCGAGCCGCTGTGAGCCGTCGGGCCGGCCGACCGTCGAACCGGTCGGCCGGCCCCGGCATCGGACCCGACGTCGGACCGAGGCCAGACTTGAGGCCGGACCCGAAGCCAGACCCGGGCGTCAGACCCGGCGGATGTCGCGGCGCAGCCGCCACACCGCGAGTGCTCCGAACAGGACCGTCCAGACGACCAGGCCGCCCACCGGCACCAGCACCTCGCCGCCGGACACCGCGGCCCGGGCGAGCGCGCCCGACCCGTACGCCGGGGTGAACGGCGCCAGTTCGCGGAGCATGCCGGGCAGCACGTCGAGCGGGATGAACAGGCCGCCGAAGACGGCGAGCAGGGCGAGGCCGGGGCCGGCCAGCTGCATCACGTTCTCGGAGGGCAGCAGCAGCCCGCAGAGCAGTCCGAGGACGGCGAACAGCAGCGCGGGCAGCCAGGCCGCCGCCGCGGCGAGCAGCCACTCGCCCCAGCCGAGCCGGACGCCGAAGGCCGCGCCGAGCGCGAACTCGGCGGCCACGGAGACGAGTCCGAGCACCATCGCGGTGATCGCCTTGACGGCGACCTGGCCGAGCGGGCGCATCGGGGTGAGCCGCAGCTGGCGCTGCCAGCCGGCGGCGCGTTCCACCGCGATGCCGGCGCCGCAGCCGGCCGCGCCGACCATCGCGCCGTACGCGGCCATGCTGACCATCACCTGGGCCAGCGGTCGCCCGCCGGACGCCTGGCTGGGCAGGCCGTAGAGGAGGAAGAAGGACGTCGGCATCGCGACCACCAGCACCACGGTGCGCACGTTGCGCAGCACCCGGCGGATCTCGAGGGCGAGCACGGTCCGGTTGCAGCCGCGCAGCGGTGATCCGGCGGAGAGCGACAGGGACACGGGTTCCTCTCAGTCCTGGGTGCGGGTGGGCGGGGGGACGGCCGCGGCGAGGGCGAGGAACGCCTCCTCCAGGCCGGAGGAGGTCACCTCGATCTCGCGGGCGGCCGTCGCGGCGAGGTGGCGCACCACCAGGTCGGAGTCCTCGGTGTGGACGGTGAGGGCGGGGCCGTGCTGCTCGACCCGGCCGACGGCGGGCAGGGCGCGCAGCGCGGTCAGGTCGGCGTCCGGCCAGTGGGCGCGAACCACCCGGCCGGCGGCGTGGCCGCGGATCTCGGCGGGGGTGCCGTCGGCGGCGATCCGGCCGGAGGCCATCACGACCACGCGCTTCGCGTACTGTTCGGCCTCGTCGAGCTGGTGGGTGGCGAACAGGACGGTGGGTCGGCTGGGGATCCGGGCGACGGCGTCCCAGAACTGGCGGCGGCCGGTGACGTCCAGGCCCGCGGTGGGCTCGTCGAGGACCAGCAGGCGGGGGCGGCCGAGCAGGGCCAGCGCGAAGTGCAGCCGTCGGCGCTCGCCGCCCGAGCAGGCGCCGACCCGGCGGCGGGCGACGGCCTGGAGGCCGGCCAGTTCGAGCGCCTCGGCGAGCGGCAGCGGGTCCCGGTGCAGCGAGGCGAAGTAGCGCAGGGTCTCGGTGACGGTGAGGTCGTGGAGCAGGCCGCCGTCCTGGAGGACCGCGCCGACCTCGCCGCGGGCGGCGGCCTCGGCCGGGGTGCCGCCGAGGACGGTGACGGTGCCGCGGTCGGGGGTCTGGAGGCCGAGGAGCAGGTCCATGACGGTGGTCTTGCCCGCGCCGTTGGGGCCGAGCAGGGCGGTGAGTCGGCCGGGCAGCAGGTCGAGGCTGATCCCGTCCACGGCACGGACCTCGCCGAACGCCTTCTCGACCCGCTCCAGGCGGACGCCGTCCGGTGCGGTGCCGCTCACCACGCGGCCCGCCGCGCCACCGCTCACCGCGCCGCCGCTCACCACGCCACCGCCCGGGTGTCCTGGCCGATCCGGAAGCCGGCCTGGAAGCGGCTGACCGCGTCGGTGGCGCTCATGATGTCGGCGATGTGGCGGCGACAGGTGCGCAGGGAGACGTTCAGGCTGCGGGCTATGGTCTCGTCCTTCTCGCCGCCGGCCAGTCGGCGGATGATCTCGCGCTTCAGGTTGCTCTCCAGCATCTCGTCGATCGGGTTGGCGGGCCGCAGGCACCGGGCGGAGCGCCAGACCAGGTCGAAGGCGGAGGCGACCGCCTCGGCGACCGCGGCGTCCCCGATCACCAGGGTGGGCGGTTCGTCCTCGGGGGTGCGGGGCAGCAGGGCGGCGACCCGGCGGTCCACCACCAGGACGGCGTCGAGCCGCCGGTCGAGTTCGCCGCCGCTCTCGGCGACCCGGACCTGTTCCGCGAGCGGGTGCGCGGCCAGCTGCTCGCGGCAGCTGTCCAGGGACCGCGGGTCGAACAGGGCGCGACGGTCGAAGTCGTGCCAGGCGAGCGCGAAGCCCCACAGGTCGAGGGCGGCCCCGCCCGGGACGCGCTGCCAGATCACCGCGGTCCGGGCGCCGCGCAGCAGGTCGGCCAGGGTGGCGCCGACCGCGCGGCTTCCGGTGGCGCTCTCGTACTGGGGGAATCGTTCCGCCACCGCGCGGACCGGTGCGGAGGTTCGGGCAGCCGTGAACTCCGTCGGCTGCACGACTCCACTGGAGGACAGGGTCATGTGACACCTTTCTGCCTCGTGAGCGGCTTCGTGCTCACGTGCTGCTGCACAGGCGGAAAACGGGCCTCTGTGTGGGGGACCGGCCCCGGACGTCTCCGGATTCGGCTGGCCCAGTCTAGGTTCGTCCGGTGACGACCGGCAGTCCTGACGCATGGTCAATGATCGCCAGTCTCAGAAGGATTCCGGCCAGCTGTGACTCCGCGGCGAGACCGAGGCCGAGCCGGTTGTGGGCCATGTGCAGGTGGGAGGCGAGGATCTGCCGGGCGCGGCCGGCGCCGAGTTCCCCGGTGAGGGCGGCGGTGGCGGCGGCGAGGCGACGGGTCAGCGGGGACCAGCGGCCGGCCTCCCCGGCGGCGAGCCGCCGCAGGGCGGGCGCGCAGGGCCGCAGTGCCTCGGCCTTGGCGTCGAGGGCGCCCGGATCGGGTGGCGGGGTGTCCAACAGGGCCTGCCAGCCTGCGGTGTTGGCGTGCAGGAACTCCTCGGGGTCGGGCCAGGCGGGCAGCGCGGCGGCGAGCAGTTCGAGTCCGTCCACCAGGGTCCGGGCGCGGCCGGCCTGCCCGGCCCGGGCGGCGCAGGCGCGCAGGCAGACCACGCTGGAGACGTGGAACAGCTGCTCGGCGGCGGCCATCGCGCCCGGGCCGCCGTAGCGGTCCACCTCGGGCCGGTAGTCGGCCCGGTGGACGCCGGGGGCGAGCAGTTCACCGGCCGGGAGGCTGGTGCCGTACTCGCCGAGGGCGGCGAGCGGGGCGGCGAGCTCCGCGTAGCGGGCGGGGGTGAGCCGGCCGTCGGCGGGCAGGGCGGCCTCGATCCCGGCGAGGCCGCGCGCCAGTTCCGCCTCCACCTCCGCCGCCGACCGCTCGGTCAGACCGGCGACGCGCAGGCGCAGGTGCGGTCCGTGCTGCCAGTAGCGGAGGTAGAACCAGGAGCGGGGCGTGCCGTCGGCGGCCGGTCCGGCGAGGCGCAGCGCGCCGGGCACGCACGTCAGCAGGAGCTGCTCGACCACCGCCGGGTCGGCGGTGGGCACGTGCAAGTGCCAGCTGTGCCAGGGCGGTTCGCCGGTCATCCGCGCAGGTCCCAGAGCGGCCCGGTGTACCGGGGCGTGCCGCAGACAGTCATGAAGACCGGGACCTCCTTGCGGTCGAGCCCCAGCAGGGGCTGCAGGTGGTGCTCGTCGTAGGAGCGGGCCGGCCGGGCGACCAGGCCGTGGGCGGCGGCGGCCAGGCACAGGCCGTGCGCGGCCCAGCCGCACCACTGGGCGGCGAGGGCGAGCGCGGCGGGGCCGAACTCCTCGACCAGCGCGCCGGGTTCGGCGCTGTGGACGTACAGCACGCCGGCGTGCCGCAGGGCGATGCCGGTGTCCGGGGCGTCGGGCCGTCCGAAGCCGGGTTCGAGGCGGGCGGGCAGGCCGGGGCCGGGCCGGTGCGCGGTGAGCCGGCCGTCGGTGAGCCGGTAGGCGCCGTCGGGCAGGCCGGCGACGTTCTGGAGGACCACGGTGCGGCGGATCCGTTCGGCGACGCGTGCCGTCAGGGCGTCGGGCGGCGGGACGGCGGCCCAGGCCAGCAGGTCGCGCAGCGCGCGTTCGGCGACGGGCGCGGGGCGCAGGGCGAAGCCGTAGCGGCGGCCGGGCACCCGGCCGGCGGAGCGCCGCCACAGGACCTCGGCCCAGCTGGGGCCCGGTGCGTCGGCGAACGCCGGGATACCGGTCAGCGGGCCGGCCGGGGCGGCGGTGCGGCAGCGGCTGAGGGCCCGGCAGTCCTCGGCGTCGGGGTCGGCGGCGGTGAACCGGGCGTGGTCGGCGGGGGCGGGCGCGGGGCCGGGCAAGGGTCGGCTGGGGCCCGGGTGGTGGGCGGTCAGTTCGACGGACAGCGGGGCGCTCCAGCGTCCGGTGCCGGCGGCGGCGATCAGCCGCTCGGCGGGTGCGTCGTCGGCCTCCAGGCGGCCGGGGACGCCGAAGGCCTGCGCGGTGACGGCCCAGGCCCGCAGGTTGACGCCGAGTTCGGCCTCGCAGACGGCGAAGCGCAGGCTGCCGTAGGCGGCGGGCAGGTCGGAGTAGCGGGCGGCGAGCACCAGCCGGGTGCGGTCGTCGGCCTCCCCGCGGACATCCCCGCCGGCCTCCCCGCCGGCCGGCGGGGAGGTGAGGTCGACCAGGGCCCGCCGGTACGGGTCGAGGTAGCGGCGGACGCCCGGGCCGCCGAGCAGCGCGTGCACCGGGTGGCGGGCCCGGCCGGAGGCGGTGCCCCGGTGGTCGGGGAACTGGTGGTCGGGCTCGCGCCGTTGCAGGCCGAACGCGGTGGCCAGTGCCGCGCCGAGCGGGTCGGCGCCGTACCGCAGCGGGCCGGGGAAGGCGGTGTCGGCGAGCAGGTCGTGCGGGTCGCCGGGCAGCGGTGTGCCGGTGGCGCCGAGGGCGTGCGGGGGCGGCAGGTAGGCGGTGGTCGGGGCGGTGTCGTCGATGGCGCGCTGCTCGCCGAGCAGGCGCTTGCCGGGGCCCTGCCGGTAGCCGAAGGCGAGTGCCTCGGCCGGGCCGGGTGCCGGGCGGGCGGTCACGGGAAGGGGTGGGGGTCGAAGGGCAGGTCGCGCTCGTCGGCGTCCAGGGTGTCGAGCAGTCTGGGAAGTCCGGCCAACCGTTGCTGGGCGTGGCCGAAGCACATCGGGACGATGCCGGGCACCACGGCCTTGACCGCGGTCATGCCGTGCGCGGTGTGCTCGGGGGTGGACTGGTCGACGATCAGGATCCGCCGCAGCCCGGCCGCGTCGTAGAGCCCGGCGACGTGGTCGAGGGCGCCGCGGACGTCGCCGCGGGCGGCCCGTACCAGGGAGTGGGGCCAGTCGGGGAACGCCTCGGCGGCGGTGGTGAGCGGCCCGCCGAGGACGCGCTCCACCCGGGGCAGCAGCTCCGGGAAGGTGTAGCGACGCCAGTGCTCGGCGATGGTCTGGATCGACCAGGGGTCGTCGACGGTGTGCTCGTACGAGGCCGGGTCCCAGGCCAGGCCGCCGCTGACCATCTGGGTGAGCTCCCACAGCGCGGCGCGGACGGCCTGCTCCGGGTCCGGGTGGCAGCCGGCGGTGCTGAAGCTGGCGGGCAGGGCGCGGCGGCGGTTGACGGCAAGGGCCCAGACGGCGGGCAGTTCGAGCCGGTCGGTGATGACCAGCAGGTGCACCTCGTAGCCGTGTTCGTCGGCGAGGCGGAGCATCATCCGGCTGGCGGGGTCGCGGATCGTGCCCGGGTCGAGGCGGGGCAGCGGCCGGGCGCGGTGCCAGGCCAGCAGGAACGCGTCGCGCTCGGCGAGTTCGAGCAGGGCGTGCAGGGCGGCCTCCTCGTACCCGGAGCCGAGGGCGCTGCCGCTGGAGGACTCCAGGAAGCAGTTGCGTCCGGCCTCCGCTCCCTCGCCGTACGGGCGCAGGTCGTAGCGGTAGCGGAAGAAGCCGATCTCGGCGGGGACCAGTTGGGGCGGGCCGCCGTCCAGCGGGTGGGACCAGACCCAGTCCAGCCGGGTGTCCGGGGTGAAGCGGCGCAGCCGGCTGTGCGGGGAGGCGAGTTGGGCCTCGGTGTGGTGGCCGAGGGTCATCGGGTCGAGGGCCAGGCCGCCGAGTTCGCGGTGGGTGGCGCCGGGGAGCAGCGGCGCGTGGTGGGGGTAGCCGGCGGTGCGTTCGTACGCCTCCAGGACGGAGACCGCCTCGGCCTCCCGGAAGGACCCGGCGCGGCCCATGCCGGCGGGGGTGCCGGCGAGCAGTTCGGTCTCGGTGATCGGGAAGGTGCCGGCGGCGTGCCGGGTGGTGCGGGTGATCGGGCCGAAGCGGGGGTCGGCGAGTGCGGCGCGCATCCGGGCCGGGTCGAGGCCGAAGGGGGCGGCGGGGCCGCGCAGCGGCAGCGCGGCGGTGGTGGGTTGGGGCTCGGTGGGCCGGGCGGGCGGTGGTGCCGGGTCGGTGAGCAGCGCGGGGGCGGGGTCGCCGCAGACGGTGCAGCCGTGGTCGCGGGCGACCCGGTGGCGGCTGATCCGGCCGTCCGCGGTGACGGCGGTGGTCTCGCCGGGTGCGGCGTCGCGGGTGGCGAGGTTGGTCAGCAGGGCGTCGACGGTCGCGGCCAGCCAGGGCGGCAGGGCGGCGGTCCCGCGGGTGGCGGCGGTGCGGGGCGGGGGTGTCTCGCGTTCGGCGCGGCGGCGGACGAAGCGCTGCTCGGGCTCCAGGGCGCGGGCCCGGTCGGCGCGTTCCGCGCAGCCGGCGCAGCCGCGTTCGGCGGCCGGGGTCCACAGCGGGCCGATGAGGATCTCGTGGGCGGTGAGCCGGACGGAGAGCAGGGCGCGGTCCTCGGCGCGGGCCCGGTCGAGGGCGGAGCGCTCCCAGGCGGCGTCGTGGCCGGAGCGGGCGGCGAGCAGGACGCCGGGGCCGAGGGTGTCGGCCCAGTGCCGCCAGGGCCAGGAGGCGGGCAGTCCGGGGCCGAGCAGCGGGGCGGGGGACAGGGCGGTGGTCACGCGCACCACACCCGTCCGGCGGTGGCGGGCAGCGGGCCGAGCACCGGGTCGTGGTGGCGGACCGCGGCGCGCAGCGTGCCGACGCGTTCGGCGAGGTGCTCGGCGAGCCGGGCGAGTGCGGCGTCGGCCCGGGCCGCGGTGAGCTGTTCGACGGGGGTGGCCGCTCCGGCGGCGACGAGCCGGGCCCGGGTGCCGGGGTCGGCCTGGGCCTGGGCGGCGGCGGCGGTGAGGGCGGCCTCCAGGGCGGTCGAGCGGTCCTCTCCCCAGGCGGCGGCGCGCAGTTCCCCGGTGGCGTCGGCGGCTTCGGCCAGCTGCCAGCCGGTGCCGTCGAGCCGGCGGACGGTCAGGGTGGTGTCGCGGTGGAACCACTCGTCCAGGACGCTCCACATCGAGCGCTGCCGGGCGTTGTCCAGGTCCTCCCAGGCGACCGGTGCCGGTGCGGCGAGGGCGGGTCGCAGCAGGCGCAGGGCGCCGTCCAGCAGGAAGCGGGTCGGGCTGCTGCCCGCGGCGGGCACGGCGTCGGCGGGGTGTGCCCCGGGCGGGTGGCCGGTGGCGGCGAGGGCGCGCAGGGCCTGGAGGACGGCGTCCAGGACGGCGGCGGCGCGGGTGCGGCCCCAGGCGGCGAGCGGGTCGCCGCCGAGCGGGCGGACGGTGGCGAGGGAGACCGGCAGCTGCGGCAGCGGGCCGTCGTCGCCGGGGACGACCAGTCCGGTCCAGGGCGCGGTGAGCGGGGTGAGCGTGCCGAGGACGGCGGCGGCGTCCGGGGTCTCGGTGTCCGGAGCGCCGCTGTTCGAGGCGTCGGCATCCGGGGCGTCGGCGTCCGGGGCGGTGCCGCGGGGCGGCCGGGCCAGGGCGTCCCACTCGGCGGTGGCCCACTCGGGGGCGGGGCGCTCGGGCAGGGCGGGGAGCCGGCTGGTGGTCAGGTGCGGGCCGTGGATCAGCAGCGGGCCGGGGCCGCCGGGGCCGCCGAGCAGCCGGTCCAGGGTGGTGTGGGCGGCCAGCGACCCGGCGAGGGTGGCGCTGAGCGGGGTGGGGGCGGCCTCGTGCGGCCGGGCGTCCAGCCAGGCGGCGATCCGCTCGGTGAGGGCGGCGGGTTCGCCGCCGTCGCCGAGCAGGGCGTACCGCTCGTCGGTGTGGACGGTGACCGTGCCGCCGTCGGCGCGGCGCAGGGTCAGGGCGGGCCGTTCGGCGCCCCCGGCCGGCAGGTCGGTGACGCCCGCGCCGCGCAGGGTGCGGACGGCGGTGCGGGCGGCCGGGCCGGACCCGAGGACGGTGACGGTGGCGGCGCGCAGCGCGGCGAAGTCCCGGTAGGGGTCGGTGCTGCGGGTCTCCAGGTGGGCCAGCACGTCGGCGTACTCGGCGGCGGTCCGCGGGTCGGGGGCGGGGACGGTGAGCGCGTCCAGGTCGAGCAGCACGCCCTGGTGGAGCAGCCGGCCCAGGACGTGGGCGAGGACCGGGCGGGCGGCCGGGTCCCCGGTGGCGGCGGCCAGCTCGTCGAGGTCGGCGCCCTCGGTGAGCGGGCCGAGCAGGCCGTCGATCAGTTCGTGCAGGGCGGGCGGGCCGGCGAGGACGAACTCGCGGCCGCCCCGGGCGACGTACAGGCCCTGCGGGACGGGCGCGTAGTGGGTGTCGGGACGCAGTTTGACTCTCATCCGAGGGCCGCCTCCCGGTCGACCTCGACGGCCCACTCGAAGGCGTGCGTGCCGTTGCGGACCGCCGGTAGCGCCTCCTCGAAGTAGCCGCGGTGGCGGCGTTCCATCAGCCGCGGCAGCACCCGGACCATCAGGGCGCTGGCGAGGTCCACGTACTGGGGCTTCTCGCGGCGGCGGGCGGCGATGATCTGCTCGATCTTCGGCGCGGGGGTGTCCTCGCCGGGGCGCACGAGTCCGGGCAGCCGCCACAGCGGGGTCTTGACCACGATCTGCTCGGGCACGTCGTGCCGGGCCCGCCACGCGGTGAGGGCGAGCAGGTCGGCGATCTCGTCGACCGGGGCGCAGGGCGCGGGCAGGTCCTCGCCGGGGTACCAGCGGCGGCGCTGCAGGACGCAGTCGCCGGCCACCAGCCGGGGGTAGTGCACGGTCGGGGTGGTGTCGCCGGGCGGGCGGGCGGCGCGGTGGGCGCGCTCCACCGGGTCGAAGGCGACCAGGCTGGGCCCGTGCAGCCAGGCGGCGACCAGCAGCGGGGCGGGCTGGGCGTCGATCCACTTCATGCCGAGGGAGAGCACCCGGATCGGCTGCCCGTCGCCGTCCAGCAGCGTCAGCCGGTCGGTGGCGGGGTCGTGGGCGAGCCGGGCCCGGGCCCAGTCCCGCGGGGTGAGGCGGCGCTCCAGCAGCGGCAGCCGGTGGTTGAGGTTGCTGCCGTGCAGGCCGTGGTCCTCGACGGGCTGCTCGCCGCGGACGGAGTGCAGCCGGTGGAGCCGCTCGCGCAGCCGCTCGCGGAAGACCCCGTCCCGGTCGGCGGTGTCCAGGAAGCGGGTGGTGAGCTGCCCGGAGCCGGGGTAGCAGGCGTTGACCACCAGTCGGCCCCCGCCGGCGGGCTGGATCAGCAGGCCGTACGAGGGGCTGTCGCCGGCGCACTCCTCGGGCAGGCCGTCGGCGAGGGCGGCCAGGTCGGCGGCGGTGCAGCGGGCCTCGGTCAGGCCGTCGGCGCGGGAGCGTTCCAGCAGGTCGGTGAGGGCGCTCTCGGCGTGTGCGCGGGCCCGCTGGAGGCGCGCCAGGACGCCGTCGGCGGCGGCCGGGTCGGTCTCCAGGAGCCGCTGGCGGGAGCGGACCTCGGCGACCAGGCCGGGGGCGTGGTCGAGCAGCGGGGCCTGGCCGCCGGCGCCGAAGCGGTCGGTGAAGGCCCGCACCAGCAGGGCGCGCACGTCGTGGTGGCGGTCGAAGAGGTGCAGGAAGCGGCCGACGGCGGGCAGTTCGCCGAGCGCCGTGTCGTGGCCGCGGGCACTGACCCGGGCGGGCGGCAGCAGGTGGTCCTCGTTGACCCGCAGCCGGACCGGGACGGCGCTGAGGGTGTTGAGCTCGCGGCCGGCGCGCTCGATCCGGCTGAGCGCGGCGACCCGTTCGGGCACCGTGCCGCGGGCGGCGCGGGCGAGTTCGGCGCCGATGCCGTCGAGGAGGGCGGCGGCCCGGCCGTGCCCGGGGGCGAGCGCGGCGGTGGCCTCGGCGAGCAGGTCGGTGCTCTGCTCGTCCAGGAGCGGGGCGGGCACCAGGATCTGCGCCCGGACGGCGGCGGTGACCAGGGTGGCGGTGGCCTCGGCGGGCACGCCGAGGCGCCGGGCGGTGGCCTCGGCGAGCTCCCGCGGCGTCAGCGGACCCATCTCGGTGAGCCGCAGCAGCACCGTCAGTTCGCGGTTGAGTTCGGCGGCGAGCATCCGGCCCTGGCCGTCGCCGTGGTGGTGGAAGCGGATCCGGTCGCCTTCGACGCGCAGCATCGGGTTGCGGGCCAGCAGCGTCGCGCTGGTCCGCTCGGGGTGCTGGAGGATGCCGTTGACCAGACCGGACAGCTGCGGCTGGTCGAGCCTCAGCAGGCTGTGGGCGTCCCGCCGGGGGAAGCGGACCTGGTCGAGCGGGGTGCCGTCGTCGGCCCATTCGGCGAAGCCGGCGGCGGTGAGCCGGGCCAGCGGGCTGACCCGGACCACGGCGCGGGCGTAGTGCTGGACCAGTCCGCGTTCGGACTTGCGGTCGCGGGCGGAGGTGCGGCCGGCGGCCTTGCGGTAGCGCTGCACGGCGTCCAGGACGTGCGGGGAGTTCAGCGCCAGGGAGAGCAGGAACGGCTCGCTGCCGAGGGCCTCGGCGAACGCGGCGCGCTCCTGGGCGAGGAACGCCGCGTGTCCGGCCCGTACGGCGGTGCGCGCGAGGCGGCGGCGGCCGTCGGCGTCCAGCCAGGCGGTGACCGGTTCGGGCAGCGGCTCGGGCCACGGCCCGGGGCCGGGATCGCGGTCGTTGTGGACGGCGCGGCGCAGGTGCAGCAGCCGGTGCCGGTCGGCGCCCCCGGCGTGCGCGATCGCCTCGTACAGGCTGTCGCGGGCGGCGTCGGCGAGCCGGGCGCAGCGCTGCTCGGACTCGGCCAGCGCGGTCAGCGCGGTGCGCAGCTCGGGGCCGGCGAGCCGCCGGCCGGGGGTGGGGTTGACGCGCAGCATCACGCTGTCGGCCAGGACCCATCCGCCGGCGGGCGCGGACGGGCGCGGCGGGGCGGCGGGGGCGGGAACGGCGAAGGTGGGCACGGGGGAGCGGCCTCTCTGGGGACGGGACGCGGCTGCGCGAGGGCGCGCGGCACCGGCCGCGCGGCCGGTGCCCGGAACGGGCCGCACCGGACCGCGGGCGGGCAGGACGGAAGGGGAGGCTGACGACCGCCGGAAGCAGGGGGGACGGTCAGGACGCGGCGAGCTGGCTGCGCCGGGCCCGCATCCGTTCCACCGACGTGGCCCCGGTGAGCGCGTCCGCGGCCTCGGCGAGGCCGTAGCAGAGGTAGTAGCGCTGCATGGGGGTGATGCCGAAGCAGGTCAGTGTCGGATACAGGGTGTTGAGCAGCAGCCGGTAGGCGTTCTGCCGGTAGTTCTGCCCGGCGGCCTCCCGGTTCTCCAGGTAGGCGGCGATGAAGTCGCTGCGCACCGGCCTGCCGAGCGGGTACTCCATGGGGCCGACGGCCTGGTGGATGGCGTCCTCGTTCAGGACGTCGTGCGCGCACGCGGCCTCGGCGGTGCCCCAGATCCGGGTCAGCGCGCTCTCCCAGCCGCGCAGCAGCGGGCTGTCGACGGGCTGGGTGAGCGCGGCGGTGAAGCGCTCCGCGTCCTGCCGGTACCGCCGGGCGTAGATCGCGCGCAGGTCGGTGTGGTTCCCGGTGGCGGAGCAGACGCCCTCGACGTGGGAACGCAGGGCCAGGGTGCCGACGGGGTAGCCCTGCGGATGGGAGCGGGCGACCAGGGCGAGGATCCGGGCGAGCTGCGGCAGCAGGTCCTCGTCGGGCAGGGCGGCGGTGTCCAGGACGGAGTCGAGGAAGGCGTCGGCCATCAGGTCGCGGGTGAGCAGCAGCGGGGCGGAGAAGCGGGCCGCGTCCTCGTCGGGTCCGGACTCGACGTGGCCGTGCGGGTGCAGCGGCAGCGGGTCCTCGCGGCGGTTCTCCCAGCGGCCGAGCTGCTCGGCGCGGCGCAGGTAGTCGGTCTCGGTCAGGGGCGGCGCGGTGAGTTCGGCGGCGGCCCGGCGGGCCTGTTCGGTGAACTCGGCCAGCAGGGGCGGGCGGTGCGGGTAGGAGCGCACCAGCACCCGCAGGTGCGAGCCGTGCAGCCAGCCGCGGCGCAGGTGCACCACGGGGAGCTGCTGCGCGTCCCTGAGCAGCCTGAGCGGCGTGTCCAGGGCGCGCAGCAGGTCCCGCGGCTGCGCCGAGTGGTCGGTGATTCGTACGGCCGTGCCCGGGCCGATGGTTTCCATGGCGTGTCTCCCGGAGGTACGCGAGGCGACCGGTGCGGCTGAGGCCGCGCGGTCGTTCGCAGGTGGCCGATTGGCTGGTGCGGGGCGCTGTCCCGGGTCAGTGCGGCGTTCGGGCCGGCTGCCGGGCGGTCAGCGCCTCAGCTGCTGGGCGGTGTCAGCAGCAGGAGGTGGACAGCGAGCCGGAGATGCCGTTCAGGTCGGCCTCGCCGAGGACCTCCTCGCCGTCCGGGGTCACGGTCGGGTAGACGATGATGATGGAGGCGCCCATGTCGGGCAGCGCGACGCCGTCGCCGGCCTCCAGGACCTCGAGCTCGGTGACGTCGAAGGCGCCGAAGTCGATGCTCATGTCGATTGTCCTCTCGGTTCGTTCGAGGACGTCGGTCGTCCTCGCAACGGCAATCAGCTTCCGGGTCGGGAGCCGTGCCGGGCAAGCGGCCGGCGCGGCATCAAGTTGCCGAGCGTCCACGGGTTTTGACATGGACTTGAGTGGAATTCGAGGGTCCCTTGAGCCGCCGCCGACCGGCGGAACGGAGCAAACCGGTCCATAACCCGCTTGCAGTTTGCTGCCAACGGGCACCTCGGCGTCCCGTCCCCTCTGGACGGCACCGGGGCCGACCTCGCAGAGTCGGGGACCGACCTGGCGGCGCACCTGCGGCCGCGGCCCTCCATCCGCCGATCCGGCCGGGCATCCTGTTCAGAATCGGAGCCATCGTGATCCAAGCCCAGGCACTGACCCGCAGTTTCCGCACCCGCTCGGGACCCGTGCAGGCCGTCGCCGGCGTCGACCTGTCGGTCGCCGAAGGCGAGGCCGTCGGCTTCCTCGGACCCAACGGGGCGGGCAAGACCACCACCGTACGGATGCTGTGCACCCTGCTGCGGCCCACCTCCGGCACCGCCAGCGTCGCCGGGCTGGACGTGGTCCGCCGGCGCGCCGAGGTCCGCCGGCAGATCGGCTACGTCGGGCAGAGCGGCTCCGGCGGCGACCACCGCGCCGGCGACGAACTGCGCACCCAGGCCCGGCTACAGGGGATGACGGCGGCACAGGCCGCCGAGCGGGCCGCCGAGAGCGCCGAGCGCTTCGAACTGACCGACCTGCTGGACCGCCCCTGCGGGCGCCTGTCCGGCGGGCAGCGCCGCCGGCTGGACCTGGCCCTCGGGCTGGTGCACCGGCCGCGGGTGCTGTTCCTCGACGAGCCGACCGCCGGCCTCGACCCGCAGTCCCGGGCCAACCTCTGGGACCACCTGCGGGCGCTGCGCGCCGAGCAGAACCTCACCGTCTTCCTCACCACCCACTACCTGGAGGAGGCCGACGGGCTCTGCGACCGCATCCTGGTCATCGACGGCGGCAGGATCGTCGCCGCCGACACCGCCAAGGCACTGAAGGACCAGATCGGCGGTGACGTGATCATCCTGGAGACCGAGCAGATCGGCGACTGCGCCGCCACCGCCGCCCGGGTGCTGCCCGACTGCCGGCCGGACGTGACCGCCGAACGGGTCCACCTGCACTGCGCGAACGCCCAGCGCAGGCTCCCGGAGCTGCTGAAGGCACTGGACGCGGCCGGGATCGCGCTCAGCTCGGTGGAGGTGAAGCGGCCCAGCCTGGAGGACGCCTTCCTCCGGCTCACCGGCCGCTCGCTGCGCGAGGAGAGCCCCGCCACGGCTTCGGCGGTCGCGGCGGTGACCCGGTGAGCACCCTCCGCACCAGCCTGATCATCTTCCGCCGCTCGCTGCGGTTCACCCTGCGCAACCCCGCCTGGGTGATCATGAGCCTGGTCCAGCCCCTGCTCTACCTGGTGCTGTTCGGCCCGCTGCTGGCCAGACTGGCCGCCGTGCCCGGGTTCGGCGACAACCCCTGGCGGGTGTTCGTCCCCGGCCTGCTGGTGCAGCAGAGCGTCTTCGCCTCCGCCTTCGTCGGCTTCGGCGTGATCGCCGAGATCCGCTCCGGCGTCCTGGACCGGATGCGGGTCACCGCCGCCGGGGAACTGGGCCTGCTGCTCGGCCGGGTGATGCGCGACGCCGTGGTGTACGCCGTCCAGGGCGGCCTGCTGGTGCTCGGCGCCGTCGGCCTGGGACTGCGCGCCTCGCCGGCCGGGGTGGTGCTCTCCTTCGCCGTGCTGTGCGTGCTCGGCCTGGCGATGTCCGCGCTGTCGTACGGGCTGGCGCTGCGCATCCCCGCCGAGGACGTCTTCGGACAGCTGATCAACGCGGTCACCCTGCCGACCCTGCTGCTGTCCGGGGTGCTGCTGCCGATGACGCTCGCCCCCGGCTGGCTGTCCGGGCTCTCCCGGGCCAATCCGCTGACCCACGTGGTGACCGGCGTCCGCGAACTGTTCGACGGGAGGATCACCTCCACCGCCACCCTGGCCGGCGCGGCGGTCACCATCGGCCTGGCCGCCCTGACCGTCTGGTTCGGGCTGCGCTCGGTCCGCTCCACCGACCGCTGACCGCCCAACCCGCCCACCAGCCCGCCAGCCCGCCCTGACCGCCCAGCCCGCCCGGGCCGCCCCCAGAAGGGAACCCCAGTGCCCCTCGGTACCACCGCGCCGCCCGCCACCGGGCAGCCGCTGCGCCACCGGCTCGGCAACGGACTCACCGTCGTCCTGCTGCCCGACCCCGAGGTCCCGGCCGTCGCGGTCGCCGTCGGCTACGACACCGGCTACCGCAGCGAGGCCCGCCCCGGCTTCGCCCACCTCTTCGAGCACCTGATGTTCCAGGGCAGCTCCTCGCTGCCCAAGCTCGGACACGCCGAGCGGGTCCAGGCCGCCGGCGGCGCCTTCAACGCCGTCACCCAGCGCGACCACACCTGCTACTACCAGGTGGTGCCCGCCGAAGCCCTGGAACTGGTGCTGTTCCTGGAGGCCGACCGGATGCGCGGCCCCCGCATCACCCCGGAGACCATCGCCAACCAGATCGCCGTGGTGACCGAGGAGATCAACCAGAACTTCCTCGGCCGCCCCTACGGCGGCTTCCCGGCCTTCACCCTGCCGCCCGTACTGTTCCGCGACGAGGCCAACACCCACAACGGCTACGGCGACACCCGCTCGCTGAGCGGCGTCACCCCGCAGGAGTGCGAGCGGTTCTTCGCCGACCACTACACCCCGGGCAGTGCCGTCCTCGCGATCAGCGGCGCCTTCGACCCGCGACACGCCCTCGACCTGGCCGACAAGCACTTCGGCGCGCTGCCCGCCCGCCCCCGCCCACCGCGCCGCGACCACACCGAACCGCCGCCGGACCAGGAACGCGCCCACACCGTCACCGACCCGCTGGCCCCGGCCGCCGCGGTCGCCGTCGGCTGGCGCTGCCCCGCCCCCGGCACCCCCGCACACCTGGCCGCCCTGCTCGTCGCCGCCCTGCTCGGCGACCCGCAGCAGGGCCGGCTGCGCCGCACCCTCGTCCGCGCCGGACAGGCCACCCAGGCGGCGGTGCTGCCCTCGCTCACCGGCCAGGCCTTCGACGCCCGCGACCCGGAGGCCCTCGTCGCCACCGCCGTCTGCGCCCCCGGCCGCACCCCCGGCGAGGTCGCCGCACTGATCCGCCACCAACTCGCCCTGCTCGCCGAGCCGGACGGCTTCGACCAGGCCGAACTCGGCCGCGCGGTACGGCGCTTGAGCGCCACCTGGTACTCCGAGACCGACCCGGTCGCCGCCCGGGCCCGGCGCGCCGCCGCCTTCGAGGTCCTGTACGGCCGGGCCGAACTCGTCACCGAACTGCCCCGGCTGCTGGCCGACGTCGACCTCGCCCAGGTCCGCACCGCCGCGGCCGCGCTCGCCGCCTGCCCACCGGCCGTCCTCACCGTCGAACCGGCCGGAGGCCGCCCGTGACCACCGCCCCCGCCATCCCCGCGGTGCCGCGCCCGGCGGCCGCCCGCCCACCGGAACACCGGGAACGCACCCTGCCCAACGGCCTGCGGGTGCTCGCCGCCCGGCGCGCCGCCGTCCCGGTCGTCGAACTGCGCCTCGCCCTGCCGTACGGCGGCCAGACCCCCGAGCACGCCGCCGAGGCCGAACTCCTCGCCGCCGCACTCACCTGCGGCGCCGCCCGCCGCGACCGCGCCGCCGTGGACGAGGTGCTCGCCGACTACGGCGGCAGCCTGCGCGTCGAAGCCCGCCCCGAGCGGCTCAAGATCACCGCCCGGCTGCTCGGCGAGGGCCTGCCGACCCTCCTCGACCTGCTCGCCGACCTGCTCACCGGCACCGCCTTCCGGGCCGCCGACGTGGAGGCCGAACGGGCCCGGCTGCTCCAGCGGGTCCGGCTCGCCGGCCGGATGCCCCAGTACGCCGGCCGCGCCGCCCTGCTGCGGCACTGCTTCGGCGAACACCCCGCCGCCCGGGAGACCCCGGACGCCGAACTGGTCCGCGAGGTGTCCGCCGACACCCTGACCCGCCGCCGCGCCGAAGGGCTCCTCCCCGCCGGCTCGACCCTGGTCCTGGTCGGCGACCTGACACCGGAACACGCCCTGGACGCCGCCGCCCTCGCCCTCGCGCACTGGACCGGCCCCGGCCCGGCCCGCGAGATGGCCAGCCCCCCGCAGATCGCCGGCGGCCCCGTCGCCGACGTCCGCATGCCCGGCCTGCGACAGGCCGAGGCCCGCCTCGCCGCGCCCTCGCTGCCCCGGACCGACCCCGGCTTCGCCGCCCTGCACCTGGCCGAACTCGTCTTCGCCGGCTACTTCTCCTCCCGACTGGTCCGCTCCCTGCGCGAGGAGGCCGGCTACGCCTACAGCGCCCGCTGCGCCGCCGTCGAGATCGGCACCATCGCCGTCAACCTGGTCCAGTTCGGCGTCGACCCCCGCCACCGCGACGAGTCGCTGGAACGCACCTTCGACGTGCTGGCCCGCCTCAGCGGCGACCGGCCGCCCACCCCGGCCGAGGTCGAGGCCGCCGCCGGCTACAGCGCGGGCATCCGGGCGATCTCCCTGGCCACCCAGATCGGCCTCGCCGACGCCCTGCTCGACGCCGCCGTGCACGGCCTGCGCCCGGCCTGGCTGTCCGCCTTCCCGGCGTCCCTCGCCCAGGTGACGGCCGACCAGGTCGCCGAGGCGGCCCGCACCCACCTCGATCCCGGCGCGTTCACCGGCATCGTCCTGCAGCCCTGAACCCCGCCCCACCGCCCCCCGGAGGAACCCATGCGTTTCGGCCTGTCCTTCCTGCCCGACTCCACCCCGGAGACCAAGTCACCCGCCGCGTACTACGACGAGGTGCTGGCCCTGTCCCGGTACGGCGACCAGGCCGGCCTGGACTACGTCAAGATGACCGAGCACTACCTCCACCCCTACGGCGGCTACTGTCCCAGCCCGCTCACCTTCCTCACCGCCGTCGCCGCCCAGACCACCGACATCCGGCTGATCACCGGCTGCGTGCTCCCGGTCTTCCACCACCCCGTCCAACTCGCCTCGCACATCACCATGGTGGACGCCATCAGCCACGGCCGGCTGGAGATCGGCTTCGCCCGCGCCTACCTGCCGCACGAGTTCCACGCCTTCGACGTGCCGATGGACGGCAGCCGGGCCCGCTTCGAGGCCGTGGTCGCCGCCGTCGCGCGGATGCTCCGGGAGGAGGGCGTCGACGAGCAGACCCCCTACTTCACCCTGCGCAACGCCACCGTGCTGCCCCGCCCCGTCCAGCAGGACGGCCCGCCCCTGTGGATCGCCGCCGTGCAGTCCCCGGAGAGCTTCCGCCGGATCGGCGAACTCGGCCACGGCCTGCTGATCACACCCACCGGCCGGGACCTCGACAACACCATGGTCGAGCTGTACCGGAAGACCTACACCGAACACCACCCCGACTCCGCACCCCGCGTGATGGCCAGCCTCCCGCTGGTCGTCGCCGAGACCGACCAGGACGCCCGGGCCCTCGCCGACCCGCACCTCAACCGCTACCTGGAGGTGTGGAGCTCCGCCCTCGACCCCTGGGACGAGACCGTCTCCAAGGACTACGACCAGTACACCGGCCTGGCCGCCTCCATCCGCACCCTCACCGCCAAGGACCTGCGCGCCAACGGCAGCGCCATCGTCGGCTCCCCCGAGCACGTCGCCGAGCAGATCGGCCGCTTCCAGGAGCGGATGAACGTCGACGGGCTGCTCTGGCAGGCCGACTTCGGCGACTTCGGCGGCGCCGCCGCACTGCGCAGCACCGAACTCTTCGTCGAGAAGGTCCGCCCGCAGTTCCCCGGGACCGCCCGGTGACCACCACGACCGCCGACTCCGTCGCGCTGAACGCCACCGCCGTGCTCCGCGACGGCCAGGTCCGCTACCAGGTCACCGCACCCGACCGGACCCGCAGCCTCGCCGTCACCGCCACCGCCACCGTCCGCACCCTGGTCGCGTTCAGCGCGCTCGGCCCGGCCGGCCGCGACCGGCTCACCGCCGCGCTGGCCCGCCGGCTCGGCCCCGGCCCCGCCGAAGCGGCCGTCACCGCGGGCCTCGGCAGCGGACTGCTGCTCGCCCGCCCGGCCGACGGCTCCGCCCCGGCTCCCGAAGACCCGGGAGCGGTGCGCCGCCACGCGCTCGGCGCACCACCCGAAGGCTACGCCGAGGCGTTCGCCGACCTCGCCGCCCTGCTCCCGCTGCTCCGCCCGCTCGACCGCGGCCACGACATCAGGGCCCTGCTCACCGTCGCCTTCACCGACCGCCACGGCACCGGCACCTCCGTCCCCCTGGTGGACTGCGCCGCCGACCTGCTCACCGTCGCGCACCGCCGCTCCGGCATGCTCGACGCCGACGGCGCCGAGGAGTTCGGCCCCGCCGACGGCTCACTCACCGCGCTGCTCGCCGCCCGCGCCACCGCCGCCGCCACCCTGGCCGAACGGCTCACCGGCGCCGGCCCGGGCCCCGTTCCCGCGCTGCCCGCCCGCTTCCGGGACCCGGACGGCGGCTACCAGCTCCTGACCGCCCCCCACGACGGCTCGCTCGCCCTGCACGGCGCGGGCACCACCGGCACGCCCGCCGACCCCGGCCCGTACCCCTGGTACGAGGCCCGGCTCAGCCACCGGCCCGAGAGCGACACCCTCGTCGTCACCGACCAGGACGGCCACCCGCTCACCGTCCCCAGCCCGCCCCAGCGCCCCGCCTGGCAGCTGCCCGCCCCCGTCCAGATCGCCGCCTGGCTCTCCGGCGCCACCCGCCTGCGGATCGACCTGCCCGCCCGGCACACCGACGGACCCCGGATCGGCCGGATCCTGCTCGGCACCGCCGCACCGGCCGCCGAACCCTGGCTGATCGACTGCGGAAGCCCGGCCAGGTGACCCGGCTCAAGCTCCGCCCCGGCTGCCACTTCGCCCCCGTCCCGCAGGGCCTGCACTGCTCGTTCCGGGACACCGCCTTCGTCGTCCGCGGCCCCGCCGCCGCCCTGTTCGACGCACTCGACCGCCGGCTCGGCCCGCTCACCGACGGGGCCGCCCCGGCCGACCTCGCCGACGGACCGTCCGGCCCGCTGCTCGCCAAGCTGCTCCCGGTGCTCACCGAACGCGGGCTCCTGTTCGACCCCGACGCGGCCGGCGGCCCGCCGCCCACCGACCCCCGCCACGAGGAGATCGTCGCCCACCTGGAGGAACACGCCGAGCAGCCCTACGCCCTCTACCACCGCCTGCGCCGCACCACCGCCGCCGTCACCGGCACCGGTCCCGCCGCCGACGCCGCCACCCGGTCCCTCGCCCGCCTCGCCGTCGGCACCGCCGCACCGCCCGACGGCTCGGCGGAGGTCACCGTGCGGGTCCTGGCCGACCACTCGTCACCGGCCGACGACTCGTCACCGGGCGCCGTCCTCCCCGTCTCCTGCGGGCCCCGGCACGCCGTCGTCGGTCCGGTGCTGGACGATCCCGCGCGGATCGCCGACTTCCGGGCGGCGGTCCGCCGGGTGGCCGGCTGGCTGGCGGTACTGCCGCAGGGGCCCGCACCGATGCCGGTAGGCGCGGTCCTCGCCGGTGCGTTAGCCGCCCGGCGCGTGGTCGACCGGATCACCGGCCTGGCGCCCGTCGACGGGGCGCTGGTGGTGCACGGCCCGACCGCCGAGGTGACCGCCGTCGCCCTGCCGGACCGGACGGCCGCCACCGGCTGGCAGCCGCTCGACCCCGACGAGCCACCCGGCGACACGGACCCGGCCGTCCTGACCGAGCCGTGGCGCGGCCTGGGCCACTGGCCGGATGCGGCCGGACCGGAGCACCGCCGTCCGGTCGCCGCCGTCACCCTGCACCCGGTCCTCCCGGCGGGGGCGGCCCCGCTGACCGGCTGGGGCGAGGACGCCACCGCCGCCCGCCGCCACGCCCTGCTCGCCCTGCTCCGCCGTCACGCCGACGGCGCCCGGGCCGAACCGGACGCCGCCCGGGCCGAACCGGACGGCGCGGGCGCCGCCGACCCGGTGGAGCAGCCCTGCGCCGGCACCACCCCCGCGCACGCCACCCTCGACGGTCTGCTCCGCGCACTGACCCCGCGGACCCAGGAGTCTCCCGGCCGGGCACTGCCGCCGTCCGCGCTGGAGCACCCCACCGCCCGGGCCCTGCACAGCGCACTCGCCGACTACCACGGCCACCGCTTCGACCTGACGGTGCACCGGCTCGGCGACGGCTCCTGGCACCTGGCCGCCGCCCGCACCCCCGACGGCGACCCCCTCGCCGTCGAGTGGGGACCGAGCCCGGCGTCCGCCGCCTACGCCGTCCTCGGGACGCTGTTCACCGCGAGGACCACCGGCGGCACCCACCCGGTGACCGGCACCTGGTGCGTGGAACACCTCACCCCGCCCGCGCTGACCCGCTCGCTGCACGCGCTGCTGGCCGAACACCGGGTGACGCTGCGCCGGCTGCCCGCCGACCCGGTCCTCGGCCCGCTGCCGTGGACCTGCGCCCGGCTGCGCCTGCACTGACCGCCGCCCGCCCGCGACCACCGCCACCCCGCCCCGAGGAGTCCCGCATGCCCACCGCCCCCGAGCCCCCCTCCGCACCGGAGGTGCTGCGCTTCGCGCTCGCCCAGGGCCCGCTGCGGGGCCTGCTGCTGGACCCGGTCGCCGTGGACGAGCGGATCGCCACCACCGCGCTGCTGCCGCCCGCCGCGGCCCGTGGCGGCGAACTCCACCCGCTGCCGGCCGGGACCTTCCGGCTGCTGGAGGACCTGCCGTTCGGCGCGGGCCGGCCGGCGGAGCGGCCCGCGGACGGGGAGCGGCTCGGGCACCTCCTGGTGGCCGCGCTCGGCCTCCAGCGGCGCGAGCCGTCGAACCCGGCGAACGACCACCGCGCGGTGGCGTCGGTGCGCAGCAAGTTCCCGGTCCACGCGCTGGTGGTGGGCGTGGACGGCCGGGCCGGCTACCTCGACCCGTACCGGCACGCCCTGGTGGCGGTGGACGCGCCGGTACCGCCGCGGCTGCGGCCGCCCGAGGGCGCGGTGCGGGTGGTCCTGGCCGCCCGGCTGACCGACCTGCCGACGCCGTACGGCATCCTGCGCCGGGCGCTGGGGGACCTGGAGGTCGGCATCAACCTGCGGGCGGTGCTGACGGCCGCCGAACTGTTCGACTGCCCGGCGACGGTGCAGAGCACCGGCCCGGAACCGTCCGCCGCCGAACGGCTGCTGGCGGACGCCGGCCCGGGCTGCTGGTCGGTGCCGGTGGTGGTGACCCTGCACGGCGTGGCGGGCCCGGCACCGTTCGGCACGACGGCCGCCGGGCGCCCGGTGGCCGCCCGA
Source organism: Kitasatospora sp. NPDC056651 (assembly GCF_042792155.1). Lineage (NCBI taxonomy): Bacteria > Bacillati > Actinomycetota > Actinomycetes > Kitasatosporales > Streptomycetaceae > Kitasatospora > Kitasatospora sp. NPDC056651. The sequence continues at coordinate 26,598 of NZ_JBHTWX010000020.1, forward strand.
CTGGACGCGCTGCTGGCCGCCTCCGCCGCCCACCCCAGCCTCACCGGCTCCCGGTCGATCGCCGCACCGCGCCGCTACGCCGCCGGCGCCGCCCCCGTCCCGGCCACCGCGCTCCCCAAGTCCGCCGACGGGCCGGACGGGCCGGACGGGCCGGACGACGGGCAGGCGTCGTGGGCGGACGTGCTGTGGAGCCGCAGCGCGGGCCGGGTGCCGCTGCCGCTCACCGGCTTCTCCGTCCGCCCGGGCACCAGCACCGCCGCCGAGGTGGAGTCGCTGACGGCGTGGGCGGGCGTCCCGGTGCCGTCCGGCCCGCTCGCACCCGTCCGGGAGGCGGTGACGGTCCACGTGGTGCTCCAGCACACCGCGGGCCTGCCGGACGGCCACTACCGGGCCGCGCCGGACGGCGGGCTCACCCTGGTACGGCGGGCCGAGGGCCTGGCCGCGGAGCTGGAGGCGGGCTTCGGCTACCCGCTCGCCCCCGGCAACGACAGCGGGGTCCGGCACGCCTCCTCGCTGTGGTTCTGCACCGTGGACCTGGAGCGGCTGATCGAGCGCCACGGCCCGGCGGCCTGGAGCCTGCTGCAAGTCGCCTGCGGCTGGCTCGCGCACGGCCTGAGCCTGGGAGCGGCCGCGCAGAACCGCTTCGCCCGCCCGGCGCGCTCCTTCGACGAACACCTGGTCGCCCGCCTGCTGGGCCTGCCGGACGGGGAGTACCCGGTCCTGCTCACGGTCTGCGGCCGCACCCGCTACGCGGAGCCCTACCTCGACCTGCGCGTCTGACCCCGGCCCCAGCCCCGGCCCCAGCCCCGGCCCCGGCGGGCCCGGCCCGGCGGGAGGGGCGCTCACTGGTCCCGGTGGTTCGGGACGAGGACGGTCGCGGCCGCGGCGACCAGCGCCCAGGCGCCGAGGACGACGCAGGCGCCTCCCACCGTCCACGGCCACTGCTCCGTGGTGGACTGCTCGTGGCCGATGCGCCCCCATGCCTGCACGACCGTCAGGTGGAGAAGGCTGACCGAGAGGTGCTTGCGGCTGTTCAGCAGGGAAGGCAGGACGAAGAGCAGAGCGATCGTGGCCACGATGGTGAGCGCGCTGTGCCGGATGAGCGTGGCCAACCCCATGCCCACGAGCGCGGAGACCGGAGCGAGCAGCGCGGAGGCCGCGAGCAGGCGCAGGACCCCCTCATGCCCGAGGCCGACCGCGGCGTGCTCACCGGACAGGACCGCCTGGGCCGCACCGAACGAGGCCAGGGCCAGAACCGCACCGAGGCCGGTCGTGACCAGGGCGACCACCGCCACCTTCGCGGCCATCACCGCACCACGCGCGGGGACGGCCGTGAAGGTCGTCCGGATCATGCCGGAGGTGTACTCGCCGAGGACCGCGATGGCGCCGACGGCACCGGCGCCGATGGTCAGCAGCGTGGCGGCGCCGGTGGAGAACGCCTCGGCCGGCGCCCCGAACATCCGGAAGTACGCACGCTCCGTCCCGGTGGCCTGACGGTAGTTCTGGACATCGCCCAGGGCGCCGGTGACGGTGATGGCCAGGAGCAGCACGGCGGTCGCGGCCAAGGCCCAAGGGGTCGACCGCAACGACCACAGCTTGATCCACTCGGCGGCGAACAGGTCACCGAAGCGGGGCTCGGGCTCCGGAGGCGGCACGGCGGACACCGGGGCCGTCTCCGTCGTCTTCGGCGCGGTCACCCGGTCCCCCCGGCGAGGTACTCGACGCTGCCGGCGGTCAACTCCATGAACGCCTCCTCCAACGATCCGGTGCGGCCGGTCAGTTCGGTCAGCAGAACGCGGTGCTCGAAGGCGATCCCGGCGATCCGGTCCGCCTCCAGCCCGACCACCGTGAGGCTCCCGTCGGCCTCGCCCCGCACCGAGGCGCCCCCGGCGGTCAGCAGCGGCGACAGCGCCGCCGGGTCCGGCGTACGGACCGACACGCTCCGGCCTGCCCCGCGGGCCGCGAACTCCCGTACGCTCTCGGCGGCGATCAGCTCACCACGGCCGAGGACGACGAGCTGATCGGCGGTGTGCTCCATCTCGGACATCAGGTGGCTGGAGACGAGGACCGTGCGCCCCTCGCGGGCCAGCCGGCGGAACAGACCGCGTACCCAGTGCACGCCCTCCGGGTCGAGCCCGTTGAGCGGCTCGTCGAAGAGCAGCACCGGGGGGTCGCCGAGGATCGCGGCGGCGATGCCCAGGCGCTGGCGCATACCGAGGGAGAACCCGCCGATCCGGCGGTCCGCCGCGTCGGCGATGCCGACCTCGCGCAGCACCTCGTCCACCCGGCCGCGCGGGATCGCGTTGCCGCGGGCCAGAGCCCGCAGGTGGGACCGGGCGGTGCGCCCGCCGTGCACGTCACCGGCGTCCAGCAGCGCGCCGACGTGCCGCAGACCCCGGGGCAGTGAACGGAACGGACGGCCGGAGACGGTGACGGTCCCGCTGGTGGGCGCGTGCAGACCGACGATCATCCTCAGGGTGGTGCTCTTGCCGGCCCCGTTGGGCCCGAGGAACCCGGTCACCCGGCCCGGACGGACGGTGAAACTCAGGTTGTCGACCGCCGTCTTCTTCCCGTAACGCTTCGTCAACTCATGGACTTCGATCATGCGGCCCATGGTGTCGGCCACGCGCCGCGCTGCGCGTCGGACCAGTGGTGACACTTCTTCGACCGGGCCTGTCACCCACGGTCGTACACCCACGGTCCGATGCCCGGCCGAGACCCCCTGACTACGATCCCCGTATGTACGCCACGCGGACCCTCCCACTGCTGAAGCGCGTTCCACCGGGCGCCTGGACAGCCGTCACCTGGCTGGTCGTCACCGTCTACCCCACGCTGCTCGTCGGGCGGAACGGAGCCACCGCCTGGCTCGGCGGCATCGCCATGGGCGGCCACTCGGCGACGAACCGGGACTGGAACATGGTGCAGGTGGCCGCGCTGTTCGCGCTGGCGGGCAGCGCGCTGCTGGTCCGGCGGCCGCTGGCCGGTCTCGCCCTGCTGACCACCGCCTCGGTGGGGGTGACGAACGGCTGGTCGTCCGGGTCGCAGTTTCCGCCCCTGCAGTTCCTCTCGGCGGACATCGCCCTGCTCGTCATCACGGCCACCCACCCCCGGCGCACGGCACGCATCGCCGCGGGCATGCTGATCGGCGTCCTGGTCGCCCACATCGGCATGGTCCCGCGCACCGACACCACCGACGCCCAGGGCGCGGTGCTGCTGGCCGTCATCGCCTGGCTGATCGGCCGCTCGATGCACCAGGCCCGCGACCACGCCGAGGAGCTCAGCGCCCAGGCCGCCGCCCGGGCGGTCACCGCCGAGCGGCTCCGGGTCGCCCGCGAGCTGCACGACACGGTCGCGCACACCATCGGCATCGTCGCCCTCCAGGCCGGCGCGGCCCGCCGGGTCATCGAGACCCAACCGGACCGGGCGCGCACCGCGCTGGGTGAGATCGAGACCGCCAGCCGGGAGACGCTGTCCGGGCTGCGCCGGATGCTCGGCGCGCTCCGGCAGCCCGAACCCGGTGCGGACGCGGACGCGGAGTCGGCGCCGATGGCCCCCGGGCCCGGTCTGGCGACGCTCGACCACCTCGTCGCGAGCACCGCGGCCGCCGGCGTCCGGGTCGACGTCCGGTGGAGCGGCGAGCGCCGGTACCTCCCCCCGGAGGTCGACGTGTCGGCCTTCCGGATCATCCAGGAGGCGGTCTCCAACGTGCTGCGGCACGCGGACACCACGACGTGCCGGGTGTCCCTCGACTGCCGGGAGTCGGAGCTGTCCGTCGAGGTCGTCGACGACGGCCGGCGGCAACCGCACGGCGCCACCGCCGGGTCCGGCCTCGGCCTCCTGGGCATGCGCGAGCGGGTCAACCTGCTGCACGGCGAGTTCTCCGCCGGGCCGCTGCCCGGGGGCGGCTTCCGCGTGGCCGCGCGTCTTCCCGTCCCGGAGGGGGCCCGATGACGATCCGCGTGCTGCTGGCCGACGACCAGCCGCTGGTGCGCGCCGCCCTGCAGATGGTGATCGCCGACGCCCCCGACCTGGAGGTGGTCGGCGAGGCCGGCAACGGCGCCGAGGCGGTCGAGCTCGCCGCCGCCCTGGAACCCGACGTCGTGGTGATGGACATCCGGATGCCCGGCATGGACGGCATCGAGGCCACCCGCAGGATCACCGCCGCCCCTGGCGGCACCCAGGTCGTGGTGCTCACCACCTTCGACGACGACGAGTACGTCTTCGGCGCGCTGAAGGCCGGCGTCTCCGGCTTCCTGGTCAAGGACATGGCCCTGGACGACATCCTGGCCGCGGTACGGGTGGTCGCGAGCGGCGACGGCCTGATCGCCCCCGGCGTCACCCGCCGGCTGATCAAGGAGTTCGCCGGCCGCCCGTCGACCGGAGCCGGGGTTGGGTCAGGGGCCAAGCCGCGGCGGACCGTCAGCGGCATCACCGACCGCGAGCGCGAGGTGCTCACCCTGGTCGCCCAAGGCCTGTCGAACACCGAAGTGGCGGAGCGGCTGGTGATCAGCGTCGCCACCGCCAAGACCTACGTCACCCGGCTGCTCGCCAAGCTCGACGCCCGCGACCGGGTCCAGCTGGTGATCATCGCCTACGAGGCCGGCCTGGTGACCCCGTAGCCCGTGTCGCCGGGCCCGGGGGGCGGGCCCCCAAGCGCCGCAGGTCAGGTCCTTCGCGGGCAGTTGGGCCGTCGTCAGGTAGCGGGTGACGCTGACGTCCACGCCGGACGGGCCGGCTACCACCCCCGCCGTGGCCCTCGCCGCCGACAGCCCGCGGGCGCGGTCACTCGGCGGAGTGGAGAATGGGGGATTCCCGGGCGGAGCGGCCGCGTCGGGCAGTACGGTGCCCGCATGACCGTGCTCGTCCGCCGTCGTCACATCGACTTCGGCCGCATCCACTCCACCGGCTGTCCGGTCATCGTCTGATCGCCCGACCCGCCCGGCCGCGCCGTTCCGTTCGCCTCCGTGCCGAACGCCGCCGCCGTGGCGGCCGTCGTCCGCTGCCGCGCGGGCCCGCCGTCGCTACGACCGGTGGCTCCGTGCGCGCGGCGCTCCGGGCACATCCGCCGGGACACGGCCACGTCGCCGCTCCGCGTACCACCCGCTCCGCACCGCCCGTTCGGTACCACCCGCTCCTCGGCGCACGCGGCACGCGTCCGTGCGTGCGGACGCGGGGACGGAGCGCGCCCGCGCGTCCCGGCCGGCCACGATCCGACCGCACCGAAGGGACAGCCGTCCACCATGACCGACACCGCCACCGACCACTACCTGCGCAACAACACCGACTACGCCGCGGCCTTCGACGGGCCGCTCCCGCTCCCGCCGGCCCGCCACACGGCCGTCCTGGCCTGCATGGACGCCCGGCTCAACGTGTACCGCGCGCTCGGCCTCGCCGAGGGCGACTCGCACGTGATCCGCAACGCGGGCGGGGTGGCGACCGACGACGCCATCCGCTCGCTGGCGATCAGCCAGCGGCTGCTCGGGACGCGGGAGATCGTCCTCGTCCACCACACCGACTGCGGCATGCTCACCTTCGCCGACGACGCCTTCCGCGAGTCGATCCGCGAGGAGACCGGCATCAAGCCCCCGTGGGCCGCCGAGGCCTTCACCGACCTGGAGACGGACGTCCGCCAGTCCGCCGCCCGGATTCGCACCAGCCCCTTCGTCCCGCACACGGACTCCCTGCGCGGGTTCGTCTTCGACGTCGCGACCGGCCTCCTCAAGGAGGTCGTGCTCTGACCCGACGGCGCCCCCGGTGCGGCGGCCTCCCACGGCCCGCCGCACCGGGGGCACCCGGTTCGGGGGTTCAGCAGGGGTGCCGGGGCCCGCAGACCGCGCTCCGGCGGCCCGCCCTGGCGGCCCAGTGCCCGGTGGCCGCCGCCGTCCGGGATGTTGCCGAGCTTCTTGATGTCGACGTGGACCAACTCGCCTGGCGCGCAGTGCTCGTAGCGGCGCACGGCTCGGCCGGTGGCGCGGTCGAGGTGGGTCAGTCGGGCGAGGCGGTAGCGGGTCAGGACGCGGTGCACGGTGGCGGGGTTGAGCTTCAGCAGGTAGGCGATGCGGGCGGGCCCCCAGCGTCGCAGGACGCGGACCTTGATGATCCGGCGCTCGGTGCGGGTCGGGGTGCGGTGGGGGCTGTGGTGCGGGCGGCTGGAGCGGTCGCTCATGCCGGCCTCGCCGAGAGCACGGTAGCGGTCCGCCCAGCGCTTGGCCGTGGTCGGCGAGACCTGGAAGCGCTCGGCGGCCCGGCGCAGGGGCCAGCCGTCCTCGACCACGCAGCGGGCCAGGCGCAGGCGTCCGGTCTCGGTCAGCGGTGCGTTACGGTGTGGCATGAGGGCCTTTCTGGGTGCCGGTGCAGATGTCGCAATCCACACCGAGCCAGAAGGCCCTCACTCATTTCAAGGTCACCCGCCCGTGAACCCTGTCACCAACCTCCGTGGTCAGTACACCTAGGCCTTGCCGCCTGTGGGCGTGGCCCTGCTCGACGGCGCCTACTACACCGTTGACCTCTCCGGCGACGTGCCCCGCTTGGTACCCCGCCCACCGCTCCAGGCCATCGAGCCGCACCCCGATCCGCCGCAACCGGTCCCGCAGCGGGACGCAGGGGCGGCGGTCCTCGGGCCGGCCAGACTGCCATGTCGGACGGACCGCGATGAGAACTGACACGGACACCGGGCGCCGGGTGTCCGGGCGTTGTCCGGACACCCGGATCCGTGACCCTGGCACGGCCCGTGAGCTGGGCGGACACCATCCGGACAGGGCAGGCCGGGCACTGGCCCGCCGGGCTTCGAAGACCCACTAGCGGACACCGAGGACACCGCGTCCGGACACGCCCCTTCTGGGTGTCCGGACATGAGCGACAACGAGGAGGACACCAACGATGAGCGCACCACTGACTGCCGACCAGTTCCTCGCCGCACTGCGCGCCGAGGGCGCGACCGTCGTCGAGACCGGCGGCTGGCGCACCCACAACCGCAACAGCCGCGGCCCCTGGGGTCCGGTCAACGGCGTCATGATCCACCACGCCGTGACCCGCAGCACCGACGCGACCGTGCGGATCGTCCATGACGGGTACGAAGGCCTGCCGGGCCCGCTGTGCCACGTCGTGATCGCCAAGGAGGGCACGATCTACACGATCGGTTGTGGCCGCACCAACCACGCTGGCCTCGGCGACCCCGCGGTTCTCGCCGCCGTCATCGCCGAACGCGCTCTCCCGACCGACAAGGAGAACGCCGTCGACGGCAACGCGAGGTTCTACGGGGCGGAATGCGAGAACCGGGGAACTGGCGACGACCCGTGGCCTGAGCCCCAGTTGCTCGCGATCGAGCAGTTCGCGGCGGCGCTGTGCCGCGCCCACGGCTGGTCGGCCGCGAGCGTCATCGGCCACAAGGAGTGGCAGGTGGGCAGATCGACCCGCTTGGCTTCTCGATGGACCGGACTCCCTGAGCCCGTTCGTTCTCGCGCTCATCCCGACCGCGGTCACCGCCGTCTCCGGGTGGGGCGCGAAGCACAGCCCGCGCGACAACGCGGCCGACGCCGAGGCGTAGGAGTGGGTACCGGCATCCCGGCGCTGGACACCGCCCTCGTGTGGGGCGGAGCCTTCACCGCCCTCGCCGCTGTCGTCGCGCTGTTCTGGCGCGTGCTGCGCGGAGGGCTCCACCTCACCCGGGCGGTCGGCAAGGTGATCGACGACTGACACGGCGAGGAGGCCCGGCCCGGGGGTGCAGGCGAGGCCGGGGCTGATGGAGCGGGTCGGCGGGATCGAGGACAGGCTCACCCGCGTCGAGCACGAGCTCTACCCGAACTCCGGGGAGAGCTTGAGGGACGCGGTCGACCTGGCGAACCGGCGGCTGGCCCGGCTCTGCGACGATGACCCCGGGCGGGCTTCGCCGGGGTCGCCGTCCCCCTGACCAGCCGCCCGCCGTCCTGGCTCCGGGGGGCGGGCGGTTGCTGCGCTGGGAAAGCTGATGCGACTGGGTGATCAGGCTGGGAGCATCTGGGAATGCAGCTCTCCCTCCCGCCCGGGACAAACCGGGATGATGCCCTCCATATCCTTGGAGAGGTCTCCCATGACATCGGCGACCTCTACACCGAGAGCGACCACTACGATGCCGATGAACTGCTGTACGAGTACCTGAAGTGGGCGAGCAGCGCGGTTCGCCGGCTGGAGCATGTGGTCAGCCCCGCGGACCTCGACCGGCTGGTTCTCACCCGCCGGTACGACCAGCTGCTCACCAACAGGTCAAAGCTCAGCTCCTCTTCGGGGAAGCTGGTGGACGGACTGCTGCGCCTCGAACTCTCCCAGCGCTCACGCGCCTTCGCTGAAGCGGTACGGGAACTTCAAGCGGCGGTCGTCAATTTGGGGCGCGTGGCCGCCAACGTCGTGTTCGACACCTCGGTATTCATCCACCACCCCAAGAAGCTGGAAGAACTCTCCTTCTTCCCCCTGACGGGCAAGGTGTTCGGCCCGTTCCGGCTCATCGTGCCGATGGTGGTCATCGATGAGTTGGACAGGCTGAAGGAGTCGGGGAAGACGCAGACTCGCTGGCGGGCCCGTTACTCGCTGGCGGTCCTCGACCGGATCTTCGCCGACAACAGGAGGGGGAAGTCCTCGGCGACACTGTCCAGCCCGAGCCCGGCCAGCAGTGCGTCTGGTCCCCGCCTGGGGGACGAAGTGATCGTCGAGATCGTCTCGGACTCGGCGCATCACATCCGACTCCCGAACCCGGACGACGAGATCGTGGACCGGGCCCTGGCCATGGAGCCGCTTGTGGGGGCCCACGTGACGCTGATCACCTACGACACCGGCCAGGCGAGCCGAGCGCGGAGCGCAGGCTTGTCTTTTCGAAAGTTGGACATGCCTTTGGGGCCGGAGCCTGGGCCTGAGCCCGGGAAGGAAGTGAAGCGGTCGAACCGCACCTCGTAGCGCCCGGCTACGAGACGCTGACTGTCTCAAGATCCTCAGTCTGAACTGGTGGGGCTCGGCGCCCGCCGCTGACCGGAGTCCGGGCGGTCAGATCCTGCGCAGGACGTCCTCGCACTCCTGGCACCGCTTGGCCCGAAGGTAGATCGGATACCAGGGATCGCCAGGCCGAGCCGGCCGGTAGCGCGAGTTCACCATGGCGGCCGTGCCGAGCCCGCGGACGGTCTCGTCCAGGGGTCCGAAACCGCCTCGGGATCGGCTCCAGCTGCGTGAACCCGCGCCACCCCGGAAGCCTCGTCTACCGGGTCGGGGCCCTGCCCTGGCTCCATCTCGAACAGCACGATGATCGACGCCATGGCTCGACCATGCGGTACGGGGGCCGAGCCCGCGCCTCCTGGGACTATGCGGGATCGGGGTCCTGGAGGTGTTTGAGCTTGGAGCGGGCGTCGCTGTGGTCCTCGGGCGGCAGCGTGGCCCAGTAGTCGTTCGCCCACACGGCGTGGCTGGCCTGGCGCTCTTCCTCCTCCAACTGCTTGGACTGCTCGGCTTGCTCGTCGCTCAGGCCTTGGGCGGCGGCTTCCAGGTTGCTGCCCCAGGCGGGAAGGCCGGAGAGGAAGGCGCGGCGGCGTGCCTGCCCGTCCTCCAGTGCACGCTGCGCCTTCTGGAGATCCTCGGGATAATCGAACGTCTTTTCTTTCTTGCCCGCCTGGAGATGGTACGGCCGCCCGGTAGCTGACGGTCGGGGCCCGGGGCCTGGGCGGTCGTGGTTGCTGCTCCGTCCGAGGTGGTGGCGCGGCAGCGTCCATGGAGGCGGCGCGCGGGGGATCGTCACGCTCCCTGGGGCGGGCACCGCGCTGTTCCCCAGGGGTGATCTGGTGGTTACGCTCAGGCCATGAGTGACTTCCTCGTGGTGACGACGACCCATGACGACGAGACGAAGGCCCGCGACCTGGCCGCGAAGGTGATCGGGGAGCGGCTGGCTGCGTGCGCCCAGGTCTACCCGATCCGCTCGGTGTACTGGTGGGACGGTGAGGTGCAGTCCGGCGAAGAGTGGCGGATCGACTTCAAGACCCGCGCCGAGCTGGGTGGGCGGCTCAGCACGTTCATCGGTGAGCAGCACTCGTACGACGTGCCGGAGGTCGTCGCGGTGCCGGTCGTGGCCGGCGCCGAGAGCTACCTGAACTGGATCACCGCGGAGACGTCGGCCAGCTGACCGGTCAGGCGATGGCGGCCTGGACTTCCTCGCGGAAGGCCCCGGCCGTGCTCTCGTTCAGGGAGGCGGTCGGCGAAGAACCGGGCTGCATGGCCATCAGCTCAGTTCCCTCACCATCACGGCGTATAGCGGGGAGTCCGCGAAGGGACGACGGTCTCCCACCTTCGCGTACCCCCAGCTTTCGTAGAGGGCCTGGACCCTGGGGTGCTCTGTGTCGACGAGGAGTACTGCCAAGGCCTCGGGCCGGTCCGAGACCAGCTCGTCGTGCAGGCGGGTGGAGTACCCCCGCTTCTGCCAGGCCGGGCGGACCATCAGCTCGGACACCGCGAAGGTACTGGGGCTCTCCGGCGCGGGGGTGATGTGGTCGCGCCACCACTCGCGGCCGGCCGCCAGGGGCGCCCCGTAGATGAAGCCGACGGGCTCCCGACCGTCGTACGCCACCACGCAGGTGAAGCCGTCCATGTCGCTCCAGTGGCCGACGAACCACGGGAAGCGCTGGTTGAACTCGTCGTCCATCACGTCGGCGTAGACCTCCGTGTGGATGGTGATCAGCATCTCGCGGAAGACGTCGTTCACGTCGTCAGCGCGGTACTGACGCAGGTGGATTGCGTCGGTCACATTCGGCTCCATTCGGTCCGGTAGCGGTCCCCCCACTCTTGCGCAGCCGGGACGTTCGTGGAAAGGGTCAGCAGCTCGCGGTGGAAATCACCGAGGAGGGTGCGCATCCGCCCGGGTAGGGGGCCGCCTGCCATGATGTCGAAGACCGATGACGCGGTGTGGACGGCCAGGTCTAGCTCGTCCTGGTGGAGCAGTGTCAGGGCGAGGCGTGCGGTAGCGAGCGCGCGGTTTCGCCGGAACTGGACAGGCAGTAGCGCGAGGGCCTGGTGGCTGGCGCTCTCTGCGCTCACGGCGTCACCGAGTCGGTCATGGACGATCGAGGTGAGCGCTTGGAGTTCGGCGGCACCGTAGAAGGCGAACCAACTCGGGCACGGCCGGTCGTCGCGTGCGCGGCCGAGCGCATCGGCGGCCAGGCCGATGGATCGGAGAGCGCTCTGACGGTCGCCCAGGCTGGCGCTGCCGATGGCGGTCCGGGCGTGGGCGAGCGAGGCGAATGCGGGGTCGCGGCGCGTGATCCCGGTGCGTTGTGCGGCGCGGGCGGCTGCGATGGCGTCAGGGTAGTTCCCCAGTTGGTTGGCCAGCATTGCGATCATGTTCCAGGTGCGGAAGGCAGCCACAGGGTCTCGGGCGAGGCCGGCCAGGCGCATGCAGGCGTCGAGGTGCAGCTGCGCACGGTCGAGTTCTCGGGCGTCGATGCAGGACCAAGCGGCGATCGCGGTGTAGTCCGCAGCGACGCTGTACAGCCGGAGGCGAATTCGTTCGGTGGCGCTGCCGGTGCGCTGGAGGTTCATCACCTCTTCTGCGTAGGCGAGAGCTGCCTTCTCCAGGGCGCCGTGGCCGCCCTTGCGGTCGTCGAGGGCGTCGAGGGTTTCGAGGCCGCCGCGTAGGCGGATCACGTCGGACGTCCCGATGGTGGTCCGGGATGCTGTGGCGGCAGGTGGCGAGGTGAGACCGGCTGCTGCGGTGGCAGCGATCCCCTTGAGGAAAGTTTGACGCTTCATCACGTCGTTCTCCGTCGGTGGGGGCGCGGGGGTTGCTCCCCGCGGCTTGAAGCCGAGATCTTCGGCCGTGCAGTCGAATACTTCCTCAAGCGCGCGGCGTTGGAGCGCGCGAGGCCAGGTGGCTTTGCCATTCATCCAGTCCCGTACCGTGCGCTCGGAGCAGGTCCCGTAACGACCGGTGATCGTCTCAATCGTGATGTTCACGCGATGGGCCAACTCGACCTGGTTGATGTCCAGTTCGAGCATGCGCTGCCGGAGTGCCCGGTTGTCCCCCATGTACCGACAGTAGCGATTGGGTGACGAAGCGCACCCGCCCTTTAGGTAAAGGGAGAGTCAAAACTTCCGGGTCCTTGCGTGCACTCGGACTCGAAACCACCCTGCCCCTAACCGACACCCCCCCGTTGACTGGGTACAGCCGCTTGGATGACCGTCGTGATCAGGTCGCCGGGGAAGGACCGAGCGGTTGAGGCGCTCTCGGCCTCGGTCCCCCCGTCGGGGCCAGGGCGCCGCTCCCCCTCTTTCCTGGCCCCAGTACGGGCCCTTCGCAGGGAGCACCACCATGCATCTGATCAATCACCGGTCGGACCGTGCCGCAGCCCAGGCGTTCGTCGAGCTGCTGGGCTGGCAGGTCAAGGTCGGCCACCGGTGCCGGACGTGGCAGGGCTGTACGTGTGAGAACCCGGAGTGCCCGGTGCCGGGCGCGCACCCGGTGGCCGACGGGTCGCCGCTGCTGCGCGATGCCGAGGCCGTGTGCGCGGCCCTGGAGGCCTCGCCGGGCGGGGCGCTGATCGCGCCGACGACCGCGTTCGACGCGGTCGTGGTGCCGCGGGACCTCGGGTCGGCGACGCTGGCGGCCCTGGACGCCAAGTCCCGGCAGGTGCCGTGCATCCTCACCGGGTCCACGGCGACGTTCCTGGTCGAAGCCGGCACCGGGCAGGAAGCGTTCCAGGGCGAGGAGACGCCGGGGGAGGTGCGCGGGGGTGGCGAGGGCTGGGTGGCGCTGCCGCCCTCGACTGGGTGCCGGTGGGACACCTTCCCGTGGCTGGACGGCACCGTGACGCCGCGGGCGCTGCGCCCGGGCGGTGACCTGGCGGGCCCGATCGCGGACTCGCTGCTGTACTACCGGTCCCGGCTGGCCGCCAGGACCGTCGAGGTCGGGGCGGAGGCTGTGGCGTGAGCGGCATCGTGACTGGCGCGGAGCGCGAGGCGGCGGTGGCGCAGTGGCTCATCTGCGCCGTGCAGGCCTCGGAGCGTCGCGCGGTCTGGCAGGACTGGACGCAGCGCGGCGCGGCGCTGATGCCGTGCGGCGTGCTGTTCTCCGGGGTGAAGATCACGGCGAGGACGGTGACGGCCGCAGCCGGCAGTGAAGACGTGGACGCGTACCTCGCGCGCGTCATCCAGGGGCCGGTGATCTGCACGCAGAACGGCCGGTCGTACGTGGCGCTGGTCGGGCCGAGCGTGGCCCGGCGGTGGAAGGTGCCCGGGGTGAGCATGCTCGGCGACGGGGCGTTCCTCGGTGTCCCGCGGCCGTCGCTGGACCGGGCCTCGGGGGCGAGTGCGTTCTGGGCGGTGCCGTTCGACTCGCCCGGGATGCTGTGCATGGGGCACGACGTCGAGCACGTCGTGGAGGCGGGCAGGCGGGGAGGGCCGGCCTGTGGCTGACATCGGGTACCCGCTGGACGTGCAGGCCGCCGAGGCGGCGGTCCGTGCGGTGGACGAGGTCAGGCTGGCCACCGCGGTGGGCGCGCCAGTGGACGCCATCGCGCTCTTCCAGCTGCACGAGGAGCTGATCGGCCATTTGCTGCTGCTCCTCGCGGAAGTGCAGGAGCTGTACCGGGACCAGCCGGGGCGCGCGTGGATGGGGCAGGTCGTCGAGGGCGCGGTGCGGCTGGCCGGCGGCCTCGCGGCCCGGCCTGGCATCGGCCACCTGGACGAGGTCCTGGTGGTCGCGGGTGTCTGCAAGCTGCTGCTTGTGCTGCACCAGATCCACCCACAGGCCACCCCCACCTCGGAGGCCGTGTCGTGATCGGCGATCTGTCCATGAACGATGCGATGCGGTGGCTGAACAAGGAACTCGCCACAGCGGGGTTCCGGGCCTGGGAGGTCGTTGAGGACGGCCGCTACAGGCAGGTCACCGAGGGCATCGGCTGGTGTCAGCGGGCGGGGTGCAGCCGGAAGCCTGGCCGCCCGGGGCGCTCGGCTGCCTTCGCCTCACTTGGTACCCGGACCCGGCGTTCCGGCGGGACTACCGGACCGGCCGTGTCCCCGCCGGCGCCGCCGGGCACTGGCGGGAGTCGGTGGATGCGCTGCTCGCCACGGTGCGAGACCTTGGTCTCGGCGTCGCCGTGACCGGGCCGCCGCGGACCCCGGAGCGGAACGCGTCGACGTGCCTCCTCGTCTGGGAACCGGGCCCCGACACCCCGACCGACTGGCCACCGCCCGGCGCGTGGGATGGTGTGCCCCCAATGAAGCCGAACTTCGTGGACGGCTGGCCGAGCTGGGCTGAGGGGCCCGGCGTCGAGGTGGGCGACGCGTTGCGGCTCCTGGCCCGCAGGCGGGAGGCCGAGGACCTGCTGTCTGTCGGCCAGGTCTCGGTCAGGGACGCGGACGGCGTGCTGTGGCCTCCCGGTGCGCGCGCCTGCGCCCGGGTCCTGTGGACCCCGGAGAAGGCCCACGAGCGGGACGCCAGCGGCGCGTTGTCGACCGATGCCCTGCTGCACTGGCGGACGCCTTCCGGCTCCTGCACCCGGAGCTGGCTGAGTACTCGTGGGTCGGGCGCACCGGGGACGGCTACCGCTACGACCACGCGCACGCCTCGCGGCTGCTCGCCAAGCGGGTGACCGCCTGCACGTACGACCACGTCCCGCGGACCGGCGAGCAGCGGCTGACCGACCACTCGGCGCTGGCCGTCCGCTTCGACCTGGCGGCGGCCGAGCCGCTCGTGGTCGATGACCCATCACGGCCGGCTGGGCGCCGGCCCAGTCCTGAGAGCGCGAGGAGAGGCACATGGAAGACGAGCTGTGGGTTCGGGTTGAGAAGCTGCGGGCCTGGCTGGACGACAAGGCCGACGAGGTGCCGGCTGCGGACGTGCGGCTGCTGCGGATCCTCAAGATCTCGGAGGAGGTCGGGGAGGTCGGGGAGGCCGTGCACGGTGCTCTCGGGGCGAATCCGCGCAAGGGGCACAGCCACGGGTGGGCGGACGTCGAGACGGAGCTGGCAGACGTCATCGTGACCGCGATGGTCGCGCTCGACACCATCTCGGGTGACGGGCGCCAGGTTCTCGCGGACCGACTGCGGGAGCTGGTGGTCCGGGTCGGCCTGGAAGCGCCCGCCGAGGTGGACTGAGCGCCCGCTTGCGGAGTCACTGGCGTGGGGTCGGGGTGTCAACGTCTCGGTGACGCATCCGCGCCAAGCGCTACTGCGCCTGGGGCGCGCTGCCCACCGTCCCCAACCCCGAGGGGCAAACGCTGTGGTGACATGCTTCTCGCAGTGGTACCGACGATCCGCGGCTGACGGTGCCCGCTGCTCGGTGGCGTGGGTGGTTTCCAGCCATACCTGGAGAAGGCGGCCAGAATCTGCCGCACTGACTGCGAGGCGGCTGGGCGGGCAGGGAAGTGGCGTCCTGTCCGCCCAGGTCAGCAGCGAGGCGGTGCCCGTTCCCGAGGGGACTTCCCGGCCGTGTTCCCACGGGAACATGAGGGTGGGGAGATCCTGGGAGATCCGGAGTGAAGCGGGGAGATTCGGGCCGGTTCTCGCAGGTCACGGCATCGCCGCAGGTCAGATGGGGTGCCCTTTCCGGTTCTCGCCTGGCCGAGACCATCGCGGTCCCGGTGAGCCGCTCCACGCTCCGATCCCCGAGCGGGCGGTCGACGCAGGTGCGCAGGACGCCCCTTGGTCCTTCGAAGAGGGCGGCCGGCCGAGTCTCGATCGACCGGCCGCCTCCTTTGTCAGACGTTCTGCTGGGCGAGCGGATTGGCGACGGACAGGGACTTGGTCGCGAGGACGACGTGGGCGTCGCCATTCGGAGAGCTGATCTCGACGAGTCCGGCCGAGTCTGTGATCGGGTGATCCGAGTTCCCTCGGCCAGGGCGTCTCACCGTCACTTGCCGTCACCGGCGGGGCTGAAGGCGGACTCCTGTGACTCGGCAGGGGCGAGATGCCATACGCCGTGGGCAAGGTCGAGTGTCGCCGTATGGTCGGCCCGCTCCGGGAGCCGCTGGCCAAGGTGCCATCGCTGCGACTGGGCCGACAACTCGACGGTCACCGTGGTCTCGGACGCGGTCCCGACGACTCCGATCCAGTGGGGGCTCTCGGCAATCAGCTGCTCCGGCAGCGCACCGTCCGGTTCCGGGACTCTCACTGATGAGGCTCCACCGGCACCGAGCAGAGCGGACCCGGCCAGCAGGGCCAGCAGCCGGCCGAGGACCGACGAGGGCATGGCCGGATCCGTCGATTCCACCGCCAGGTAGCAGTCGTCGTGCCCGGAGAACCAGAAACGCGAGCCATCGAGGCGAGGGAGGACTGGTTCGTCGCCGACGGCCGTGCCCATGACCAGAGCGAGCTCATCGAGCTGCTCGGGCGTCGCGCCCGCCGGCACGTCGACCAGCGACAGCTCGTAGGGCGACCAGTCGCCGCTCAGGAATCGGGGCAGGCTGTCCCGATGCATCACCAGGAACTCCTCGCCGAGCTCGATGGAGTCAGAGGCCCACGGCTTGACCGGGTGGACGGTGCAGTCGACCCCTTGCTCCGCTGCGATCAGGGACGGCCGCCACTGCTGGTGGTCCTCGTGCAGGAAGCAGTTCGTCGCCAGGTTCACGACGACGACCGTGTCGCTCGCCGTACGGGTGAGCAGATCGATCAGCTCAAGGGCCTGGGCTGCCGCCGCGCTGATCATCCATGAGCCGTCGGTCTCGCGGACGCTGAAGCTCAACGGGAACGGCAGACGCTCCAACCCGACACAGTTGACGCTGAATGCCCCTTGGCGCTCCACCTTGACCACTGCCGCAACCCCCGTATGAACTCGCCCGCACCGTGACTTGTGCGGACCATCATCCCCTCTGTGTCGACCTGTCCGGAGTCCGGTATCGGTGGGAGTTCGTGGATCGAGTGATCGATGCTCGTAGGCCTGAGGGTGCGTGAGGTCCACGAGGGTGGTCACCGGGGGCGTACACCTTCCAGGTGCTTCCCGCCTGGGCGGCGACGGCCTCGGTGTGGACGGCCTCGGTGTGGACGGCGGGATGAACGATGGGGCGGCACGGCGGCTGATGCCCTGCCGCGGTGCACCGCCGGTACATCCCGGGAGGGCCGGTGCCCGCCACGCGCGCCGGAACGGCTGGGACACCGTCGCGGCACCGACCGTCGGTCACGCGGGCGCGGCCGACAGGCAAGCGAGCGCTTGCGTATGGGCTTCACGCAGGGGACACCGACGCCACCGACGCCACCGACGTCACCGACGCCACTCCCGGCTACCCGGTGTTCCAGGAGTGCACGGGAATCCGACCGTCCGCGCACTCCTGTGGGGCGAGTGTCACAGGTGGTGCCGGGCGAAGAACTGCCAGGCGGCGGCGGAGGCGTCCGGGCCGGTGGGGTCGCTGAACCGGGCGACCGCGGGGTCGGTGGAGCCGCCGGACCACGTGTGGGCCATGCCGTGGACGGTCCAGAACTCCAGGAGGCCGCCGTACTCGATGGTGGTGTAGGCACGGCCGCCGGGAACGGTGGCGTCGGTGCTCCGGGTGGGTCGGGCGGGGATGGCGGGCAGTCCCTGGGCGGCGAGGGCCAGGTCGTCGGTCCGGCGCCACTGCTCCAGGGCCTGGAGGCCGCACTGGTAGGGGACGAGCGGGTCGGCGTCGCCGTGGAAGAGGATCACCGGGACGGGGCGGCGGCGCGGGCCCATCTGCTCGAACGCCTGCTGGGCCAGGGCCGTCGTGTCGGCGGTCGGCAGGTACGGGCCGGCGCAGCCCGCGAGCCCGTGGGCGTAGGCGGCGCCGGAGTAGACGCCGATCGCGGCGTAGAGGTCGGGGTAGTCCGCTCCGAGCATGGAGGTTTCGAAGCCGCCGGCGGACATGCCCAGGGCGTAGGTGCGGCTGGTGTCGACGTTCCAGGCGGCCGCCACGGCGCGGGTCATGCCGGCGATGGCGGCGGCGTCGCCGCGGTCGCGGGTCTCGCCCTGCGGGTCGGTGACGGCGCGCCAGCAGCGGCCGTTGAGGAGGCGGTCGTAGGCGTCGCCGTCGGGGTAGAGCACGATGGCGTGCCGCTGTTCGGCCACCTCGTTGAACGCGCTGGACTGCGCGCGCTGGTCGGCGGTGCTGTTGCAGCCGTGGAGCAGGACCACGAGCGGTGACGGCGTCCCGGGGTCGTAGCCGGAGGGGACGTAGAGGCTGTAGTCGTAGACGTCGCCGGCGGAGTCGTAGCTCTGGTGGAGGTAGCTGCCGGGCCCAGGGAAGACGAACGACGTGGACGCGGTGGACGTGGCCGACGAAGCGGACGCGGTGGACGTGGCCGACGCGGTCGGGGCTGGCAGGAGCAGGCCGGTGGCGGTGGCCAGCAGGGCCAGCAGGCGGGCGGGGCCGGGTTTCACGCGGTGGTCTCCTTCGAGGGGGTCGGACGGGTCTCAGCGGAGGGCGGCGCGGCGGGCGAGTTCCCGCTGGAGGCGGCGGACGTCGTCGGCCCAGGGGCGGTGCAGCAGGGTGAGGAAGAGTCCGTTGGCGAGCATGAGGCCGACGAGGACGGTGAGGAAGACCGGGCGGAGCCCGAAGGCCTCGCCGGTCAGGCCGGCGCCGAGGGTGAAGGCGGCCCAGGCGAGGGCCTCGGCGACGGAGACGTAGACGGTGAAGGCGGCGTCGCGCAGTTCCGGCGGGACGACGGCCAGCACCATCGGGCGGTTGATGCTGGGGTTGACGCCCTGGGTGACGCCCATGAGCAGGAAGAGCAGGGCGTGGGGACCGATGCTGCCGTAGTCGATCTGGGTGCCGAGGCAGGCGAGGACGGCGAAGGCGATCTGGGCGCTCTGGAGGGCGGCCGGCAGGCCGTGGCGGGGGCTGCGGCGGTCGGCCCAGTCGGCGAGGAAGCCCCCGAGGGCGGTGCCGAGGACGTAGCCGAGGCCCAGCGGCAGCAGGACGATGGCGGCCTTCGCGGTGGTGAATCCGAAGACGTCGACCAGGTAGACGACCGCGAAGGAGCCGAGGAGGAGGTGTCCGGACAGCAGCCGGGAGGCGACCAGCACGGCGAAGGTGCGGATGCGCAGCAGGGAGAGCAGCGCGGCGCGGTCGAGCTTCGGCAGGGCGGCCGCGGGTGTGCCGGTGCGTCCGGCGAGCTGCGGTTCGGCGGCTCCGCGGCCCGGGTCGCGGAAGAACAGCAGGAGGAGCAGCCCGAAGAGGACGTTGAGGGTGCCGATGGTCCAGAAGCCCCAGCGCCAGCCGTCCTTGATTCCGGAGAGCCGGCCGATGAGCGGGCCGAGGGCGGACCCCGCCAGGGCGAGTCCGCCGTAGAGGGCGCCGGTGGCACGGCCCCGGGAGGGGCCGGGGAACAGGTCGCCGAGGATGCTCGGCACCAGGGGCTGGGCCGCGGCGTATCCGGCGGCCAGGAGCGTGGTGAGCAGCAGCAGT
The DNA here is from genome assembly GCF_042792155.1 of Kitasatospora sp. NPDC056651. NCBI lineage: Bacteria > Bacillati > Actinomycetota > Actinomycetes > Kitasatosporales > Streptomycetaceae > Kitasatospora > Kitasatospora sp. NPDC056651. Next base: position 45,956 of record NZ_JBHTWX010000020.1, read on the forward strand.
TGGCCGAAGTCCCGGGCGAAGCCGGCGGCGATGCCCCAGACGCCCCAGAAGCCGGTGGCCAGGACGAGGACGCTCTTGCGGGACCAGCGGTGCGCGGCCCAGGCCCACAGCGGTCCGGCGACGACGCCGACGAGCTTGCCCGTGGCGGTGAGGACGCCCAGGGAGCCGAGGGTGAGGCCGAGGGACTGCCGGATCACCGGGAACAGTCCGCTGATCAGGCCGGCTTCGGAGCCGTCGACGAGCATCGCGCCGCCGAGGAGGGCGAGTTGGCGCCAGCGTCCCCGTCCCTGCCCGCAGGCTCGTGGGCTGGTGTCAATGCCGCCACCGGCGTCGGCGTCGATCGGGGCGGTCGGTCTCAGGTCGGTATGCTCGGGCACGGGTCACTCCTGCGGGTCACGTGGTTCGTGTGAAGGAACGGCGCCGGGGAGTGACGACCGGTGGCGGGGTGGCCGCCCCGCCACCGGTCATCTCACGGTCCCCGTTCGACCGGGGGCGGGCCTGGCGGAGGCCGGAGCCCGACGGGTGTCAGAGCTCGGCCAGTTCGCGGGCGACGGCGTGCAGCGCCCGGGCGTCGAACCGTCCGCCCACGATGGCTGCCAGGTCGAGCAGCGGGAGTCCGCCGAGGAACTGGAGGAACTCCGAGTCGACGATGCCGGGCAGGTGCTTGCGCAGGACCTCCACGGCGACGGGGTCGGAGATCAGCGCGAGGACGGGCGTGTGCACCGAGAGCCGGCCGGCGGGGAAGTCCTGGGCGCGGGGGAACGGCCGGGCGGCGTCGCGCGCCCGGTCGCGCTGGGCGCGGACCAGCAGGTGCTCGTCCGAGACCGGTCCCTCGGCGGGGAGTCCGAGGCGTTCGTACTGGCTCGGCGGCGCGTCGTTGTCGCGCATCAGGTCGACCAGCAGCCCTGCCATCCGCAGCTCGGCCGCGTCGTCGACGACGGGGGACAGCTGCTCAGGGTCGGCCTCCAGGTCGAACAGGAGGGTGCCGTGCTGGTACGGGTTGAGGAGGGAGCGGCCCGGGGTGCGCAGGGTCCGTACGCCCTTGGTGAAGCTGAAGGGCTCGGCCAGTTCGAGGTCCCGCAGCTCGGCGGGGGTGAACCGGCCGCGCATGCGGGTGGGCATCAGGGTGTGCTCCAGCAGGGGCTGGTTGTCCGGGTTCACGGGTGCCCGCAGGTAGACCCAGCGGCCGTCGGTGACGTTGACATGGCCGCCGTGGGCGCCGAACAGGCCGGCCTCGCGGACCGGGGTGTCGGCCGCGACGGGCAGCGGGTGGCCCTGCATGTCCGCGGGCCGCTCCATGCCGAAGAAGTCCAGCAGGGTGGGCGCGAGGTCGATCGTCTGCACCAGTGCGCCGCGGCGCTCGCCGGCGCGGCCGGCGCGCGGGTCCCAGACGAACAGCGGGAGGCGGACGAGCTCGTTGTACCAGGGCTGGATGTTCTTGCCCCACCAGCCCTTCTCGCCGAGCAGCAGGCCGTGGTCGGTGTTGACGATCAGCAGGGTGTCGTCCCACAGGGCGAGTTCGTCCATCAGGTCGAGTACCCGGCCGAGCGAGTGGTCGCACATGGACAGCAGCGCCGCGTACTCGTTGCGGGCGTGGGCGACCTGGTCGTCGCTCTCCACCACCCGTTTGTAGTCGGGCCAGTCGAAGTGCGGGCCGTCGTAGTCGTGCGGGTAGAGGTCCTTGTAGCGCTGGTGGGAGAAGAAGGGTTCGTGCGGGTCGAAGGTCTCGATCTGCACGAACCAGCGGTCGGCGTCCCGGTTGGTGCGGACGAACTCGACGCCCGCGTCGAAGGTGAGCGTCTGCGGGTGCTCGGCCTCGGTGGGCAGGTACCGCCGGTTGACCCAGTCCTGGCGGTGGGTCGCGAACCGCAGCCGCTTCAGATCCTCGGGGATCTCGGGGTCGGCGACCTGCCCCTTCCACGGGTCGCCCTCCTGGCCGCGGAAGAACTCCCAGGTGGTGTACCGGCCGTGGTAGGTGGCGCCGCCGTCCTCCCAGTAGTGGGGGTGGTCGCTGGCCAGGTGGGTGTGGACGCCGTGCTGCTTGAGCAGCTCGGGCATGGAGTCGTCGAACGGCTCCAGCGGGCCCCAGCCGCGGTGCAGGAAGTTGTGGCGGCCGGTGTGGATCTCGCGGCGGGCCGGCATGCAGGGCAGCGAGCCGGCCCACGCGTTGTCGAAGGTGACCGAACGCTCCGCGAGGCGGCGGAAGTTGGGAGCGTGGGTCCAGTCGCCCCCGTACGGCGGCAGCAGGTGCCGGTTGAGGCTGTCGAACATCACCATGATCGCCTTCATCGGGCGTCCCCCTCCGTCGCGGCGGCGTCCTGGGCCTGCCGCTCCTCCAGCATGGTCAGCATTCCTTCCAGCCAGTCGACCCAGCGGTCCACCGAGGCGGCGCCGAAGCGGTGCAGCTCCTCGGCGACCTCACGGGCCAGCCGCTGGTCGAGCTCGGGCAGCGGGTCGGTGAAGCGCAGGCTCCGGTCCCGGCCGCGGTTGCGGGCGATCTGGGCGCGCCGGAAGTCCAGCTCGGTGCGCAGCAGCCGGATCGCGGCCTCCAGGTCCAGCGGCGCCGCGAAGGCGAAGCGGGCGAGGAAGTCCGCGTCCTGGAAGCGGCTCGGCGGGTCGTACGGGGAGCGCACCCAGTCCAGCAGGGCCTCCCGTCCGACCGGGGTCAGCCGGTAGACCTTCGCGTCCGGGCGGCCCTCGCGGGGGTCCACCTGGTAGTCGACCCAGCCGTCCACGACCATCCGTCCGAGCAGCCGGTAGATCTGGCTGTGGTGGGCCCGCGACCGCAGGAACTGGCCCTCGGTCTCCACCCATTTGCGCAGGTCGTACCCGCTGAGCGGGCGGCCGGCCAACAGTGCGAGCAACACGTACTCGAAGCGCAACTCCATCTCCCCTATGTGCATGGTGTCCTATGTGCAGAGTGCTCTAGCCACGGCGGAAGGACAACGCCTTCGGCGGTCCCGCCATCAGCTGTTCACGGGAGTTCACGCAGCCGCAGCACCGGACGGAACGCAGGAGGGCGCCGACGACCTGGAGGCGGCGGCCTTCGGACTGGCTTTGGTGACCAAGGCAATGTCGATCTGCTTCCCGGATGGCTTCCTGCCGATCTTCTCCGCCTCGCACGTACGGCACTTCGCCGCTCTGCCCGCCGCGCCCGAACTCCTCAAGGCCTCCAGCATCCGGACCTGGCGGGCCAACCTCGTTCAGCACGACCTGATCCGCCGCAACCGGCTGTTCGAGGACTGGCACCCACACGAGGTCATGCACTGCCTCTACTCCGCATACGACCCCCGGATCGTCGACGGAGACGTGTGGAAGATCGCCCCCGGCGATGGTGCCTGTGTCTGCAGCGCCCCGTTTGACCCCGTCGCTCGCCCTGAGCTCCGACGGGCCCAGGGCGAACGAGCGGACCTCAGAGGTGGTCAATTCCGCCTGCCGGCTGCCACGACCTTGTACTCGGCCGTAGGCTGCGAGGATGGCTGCTGTGGGGAACTATCGTGGCGTGATCTTCGACTTCTTCGGTGTACTGACCTTCAATATGGTCGAGGTGATCACCGGTTTCGAGACCCGGGAGGGGATCGCACCTACCAGCAGCAGTGCCGTGATGCCCAGCTGAACGCCACCCTCGTCGGCGACTTCGACCGCCAACTCGCCCGCGCCCTCGCCGCCCTGCCCACCACCCGCGTCATGGCCTGCCCCAGCCGCGGCGAGACGCTGGCCAACGTCGTCTTCGAGACCGGCCTGTGGGCGCAGAACCATGGCGCGATCGTCCTCGCCCCCGGCCGCGACGGCTTCCCCGAGCAGATCACCGACGGTCGCAACGGCCTGCTCTACCCGCCGGACGAGGACCGAGCTCTCACCGCCGGGCTGCGCCGCGCCCTGGCCCTGCCCGAGGAGGAGCACCGTCGGATCCGGCGGGCCGCGCACGCCCGCGTGGTCACCGAGCGGGATGCCGCCGGGCACCTCGCCGCGCTGCTCGCCCGGTTCTTCCCGCCTCCGGCCCCGGGCGCCGGTAGACTCCCGGGTCATCCCATCCCGGATGCCCGTCAGCCGCGGTCACAGGCCACCACCAGCCAGCTCGACCCTCTGGAGGCCTCGCGATGACCCCTCTGCCGCTGCTGCTCGTCGACGGCCACAACCTCCTCTACCGGGCCTGGTTCGGATTCGCCGCACGGATCTTCGACCGGGCCAAGGAACACGACCGCACCGGCGTGTTCGGCTTCGCCGCCCTGCTGCGCAAGGCCCAGCTGCAGCACGCCGCCGCCCACGAGATCTTCGTCGTTTTCGACTCCGAGAATGGCGCCGAGATCCGAGTCGAGCAGGACGCCACCTACAAGGCCAACCGGGCCGTGGAGCAGGACCCGGGACTGATGGAGTCCCTCGCGCACATCAAGGCCGCCCTCGACGAGACCGGAGTGCGGTGGATCGAGCAGGACGGCTGCGAAGGCGACGACGTCATCGCGACCCTGGCCGCCCAGGCCCGCCGCCAGGGCCGACCGGTGGACGTGATGAGCGCCGACAAGGACTTCCTGCAGCTGCTCGCCGACCCCGGAGTGCGCCTGCTGAACACCATGCTCGCCGAGCACCGGCGCCACAGCACGGGCGCGGACGTCGTGGCCCGCTACGGCGTCACCGCCGCCCAGTGGCCGGACTACCGCGCGCTGACCGGCGACCCCTCGGACAACATCGCCGGCGTGCGCGGCATCGGCTGCAAGACCGCCGCCCGCCTGCTGCGCGACGGCCGCTCCCTCGAACAGATCCCCACCGACGAGCTGCGCCAGGCATGGGCCGGGCAGTGGCAGGACGCGCTGCGGTGGCGGGAGATGATCCGCCTCGACCACAAGACCGAGCTGCCCGACGAGCTGCTCACCGGCGCGCCGACCGCGGCCCTTCCCCGCGCCGCTCTTCTCCTGGAAAGGCTGGACCTGTGGTGACCGGCACGGTGCTGTGGGACTTCGACGGCACCCTCGGCCACCGCCGCCACGGCACCTGGGCCGAGTGCCTCCTCGAGATCCTCGACCGCCACCAGCACGACCACCCCTGGCAGTTCACCGACCTCTTCGACGCCCTGGCCACCGGATCCCCCTGGCACCACAGCGACCACCCCCACCTCGCCGACGCCGACCGCTGGTGGGCCCACATCACCACCGTGATCCGCGACGCCCTGACCGGACTCGGCATGGACCCTGAGACGGCCGCTGGCGCGGCGCATGCGACCCGCGCCACCTACACCGACACCCGCGCCTGGTCCCTCTACCCGAACGCCCTGCAGAGCCTGGACCACCTTCGGGCCCAAGGCTGGCAGCACATCGTCATGCCCAACCATGTCCCCGAACTCCCGGCGATCCCCGACGCCCTCGACGTCACCCCGCGACTGACGGCCGTCATCAACTCGGCCGCCACTGGCTTCGAGAAGCCCCCAGAGGCATTCGGCCGCGCGCGGGCGGCGGCCGGTCCAGGCCCCATGTGGATGGTCGGTGACAACCCGCACTCGGACGTCGCCAGCGCCCAGGCGGCCGGCATCAACGCCACCTGGGTCCAGCGCCCCTACGGCCGCGGCATACCGGACCTGCCCGCCGCAGCCCGCATGGTCCTCGAACACCGCGGCGAGAGCCACACGCTGTGGTGGGAAATCCCGCCCGCCTGCGCCGAAAGCGCCCGCGCCACCCATCCGGTCGGCTAGTCTCACGACGTCTGCGACGTAGATGCCCGGCCAGCGCCCCGGAACCGGCGCGCGAAAGCCAGGCATGCACCAGAGCATCCCCGCACCCGCCCAGGCCGAGTGCCTCACCGCGTTCGCCCGCCTGCGCGCCGGTTCCCCCACGGGCGCGTTCGAGATCGGCGAAGGCTGCAACTTCTACCCGCCTTCACCCGATCTCGGCCGTCACCTCGCGACCCTGCTCCACGGCCTCGCCGCCCACGGCGGCCTTTCCCGGTACTCCGACCCGTTCAACGGCGGAGCCAAGGCGGCCCTCGCCGAACTCACCACGGCCCGGCTCGGCATCCCCCTGACCGCACAGGACATCACCTTCGTCCAAGGCGGCACCGAAGCGATCAGTCTGATCATCAGCCACCTGGCCGCCGCCGGGCACAGCCTCACCCTGCCCATCCCGAACTACTACGGCTTCGACCACTCCGCCGCTCGCTGGGGCGCACCCATCGCGTCCTACTACCGGCACGACGGCGTGACCCACCCCAACAGCAAGCAGACCGGCCACCGAAGTGCCCTCGTCGAGGTCCTGCCCAACGGCGTGACCGGAACGCTCTTCGCCCGGCCGGCCGGCAGCCCGGACTTCACCATCCTGGACCTCGTGTTCCAGCACGGCGCCCACCACGACCCGTCCGCGCTGCAGGTGGCGGTCCAGTCCCGCATGCACGAACTCGACCTCTGCCACAGCGCGGTCATCATGACCGCCTCGAAGGACCTGGCGATGCCCGGCCTGCGCGCCGCCGCGATCATCACCCGCAACCGCACCCTGCGCCAGCACCTGTCTGCGGACGCCTTCGACCGCGCCCCCGCCGGCTCCCCGCTGGCCACGCTCCTCATGGTCCTCTACGCAGCCATCCTCTACACAGCCAACGGCCCGACCGAACTCCTCAACGAGCGCCACCAGACGGCACAGCAGATCGTTCACGACCACGGCTTGCCCGACCTTCCCGACGCGGCCACGACCCACCAGGTGCACGCCCACTTGAACACTATGGCCCGGCGCTTCCGCAGCAACAGCGAGCTGCTCACGGGACCGTCCAGCCCCCTCGCGGTCGCCGACGATCTGGTCCCGACGGCGGGGTACTCGGCGTTCCCGCACCTGCGCGTACCGAAGGCGGACTTCCTGGACTGGGTCCGTCGGTGCGGAATGAACGGCCTGCTACTCAACCCCACTCTCCTGCACGCCGGGACCGCAGCCGCCTGGCAGGCACTGCACCCCGGTCAGCACCTGCGAGTCAACCTCTCCGAATCCGCCAGTCGAACAGGGACCGGTCTGCAACGGCTCTGGGCCGAGCTCCAGGCGGAGCCGCGTTGACGATCACGTCCGGCAAGGCACCAGCGCTCCGCACAGGGGCATCCTTCGTCCGCCATCCACGAACCGCCAACCCGGCCGGTCGTGTCCCCATCCGGCGCCACCGGGACGACCTCTTCCGCCAGCGACCCACCCGCGGCCGAGCCCGAGGAGCCCCGATCATGCCGGAGGCCCGGTGACCGCGCAGACTCGCAGACCACCCACGCCTGCTTCACAGGTCACCGCCCGAACCCCGTTCACCGCAGCACTCGCCCTCGAACCAGGCGTGCGCGACCCGGCAGCCGTCGCGAAGCTCGCCTGGTTCCCGCGGCACCGACCGGTGCCACGGCTGTTCGCGCCGCTCGGCGACGACCGTCCCGCTCGGCGCCAGCGCCTGCTCGACCTCGCTGACGAACCCGAACAGCACCTCGCCGTCTGCCATGGGATGGACCACGTCCTCATGCAGCGCGACGGCCGCATCCCGAGCGGACCGAACTTGGGTGCCGGCCTGCTGGCCGTCACCCTCCAGGATCTCCGCCGGGTGCCGCTTGAGCCGGTCGAGCGCGGCTTCTGGCCAACCGCTGTCTGTGGCCGGCACCGCTCGGCCCGGGACCGGGGGGGGGAGGGGCGGCGTGAAGCGGCGCCGCCGCGAGGCGGCCGTAGCCGACGGGTCGTCTCCGAGCGAACAGTTGTTGTTCGGTGGCCCGATGCGCTACGACGGCGGCTTCGTCCGTCGCAGAAGATGTCGTCAGGCACCGGTCGCCTCCTCGTTCTCGATCGGGTCGGGGCGCCAGGTGGGGTGGATGACGGTGGCGGCGTGGTCGAGGGAGCGCAGGCCGAGCCGGGTGGCCTGGGCGGCGACCGAGTACGCGCCGGTGATCACCGTGTCGTCGAGTTCTCCGGAGGCCAGGGCCTTGCCGGGCCCTTGCCCTTCGAACACGGTGGGGGGCCAGACGCGGGGCGCATGTCCCGGAGACGCCGTTGACGCACGTGCAGACGCGTCCCGTTCGGTGGACCCCGCGCCGCCCGCGCGGATGGCCTAGGAGAAGTCGGCGGGGCCGGAGCGTCCGCCCGAGACTCGGAGCACCGGAGTGGTATCCGACCGACAGCGGAGCGTGGTCACCTTGGCGGACCTGGCGTACCTCGGCGTGACGGTGCTCGTGTTCGCCGTCCTCGCCCTGCTGGCCAAGGGGGCCGAGCGGCTGTGACGGCCGACAACGTCCTCGGGCTCGTGGTGGCGGCCGTACTGGTCGGCTACCTGGTGCTGGCACTCGTCTTCCCGGAGAGGTTCTGAGGTGGACCCTGCGCTCGCCGGGGTCCTGCAGGTGCTGGCCCTGGCGGCGGCGCTCGCGCTGTCCCACCGCCCGCTCGGCGACTACCTGGCGCACGTGCTGACGACCCGCAGGGACCTGCGGATCGAGCGTGGCGTCTACCGGCTGGTCGGGGTGAACGAGGAGTCCGAACAGACCTGGCCGGCCTATCTGCGGGGCGTGCTGGCGTTCTCGGCCGTCTCGGTGCTGTTCCTCTACGGCTTCCAGCGCCTGCAGAGCCACCTGTGGCTCTCGCTCGGCTTCCCGGACGTGCCCGCCGCGACGGCGTGGAACACCGCGGTCTCCTTCGTCACCAACACCAACTGGCAGTCCTACAGCGGCGAGTCCACGATGGGCCACCTGGTGCAGATGGCGGGCCTGGCGGTGCAGAACTTCCTGTCCGCCGCCGTGGGCATCGCCGTGGCCGCGGCGCTGGTCCGCGGGTTCGCCCGGAGCGGGACCGACCGGGTGGGCAACTTCTGGGTGGACGTCACCCGGGTCACCGTGCGGGTGCTGCTGCCGGTGTCGGTGGTCTTCGCGGTCGTCTTCGTCGCCGCCGGCATGGTCGAGAACCTGCACGCGGCCCAGCCGGTCGGCACGCTCGGCGGAGGCACCCAGGCCCTCACCGGCGGCCCGGTGGCCTCCCAGGAGGTGATCAAGCTCCTCGGGACCAACGGCGGCGGCTTCTACAACGCCAACTCGGCCCACCCGTTCGAGAACCCGAACCCGCTGACGAACTGGCTGGAGGTCTACCTCCTGCTGGTGATCGGCTTCGCGCTGCCCCGTACCTTCGGCACGATGGTCGGCGACCGGCGCCAGGGCCACGCGATCGTCGCCGTCATGGCCCTGATCTGGATCGCCTCCACCGCCCTGACGGCCCTGTTCGAATGGCAGCACGAGGGTTCGGCACTCAGGGCTGCGGGCGCCGCGATGGAGGGCAAGGAGGTGCGCTTCGGCATCTCCGCCTCCACGCTGTTCGCCGCCGGCACCACGCTGACGTCCACCGGCGCGGCGAACTCCGCGCACGACTCCTTCTCCCCGCTCGGCGGGGGCGTGCTGCTCGTCGACATGATGCTCGGCGAGATCGCACCCGGCGGCACCGGATCCGGCCTCTACGGCATCCTGGTCCTCGCCGTGGTCACCGTCTTCGTGGCAGGCCTCATGGTCGGCCGCACCCCGGAGTACCTGCGCAAGAAGCTCGGCGCACGGGAGGTGAAGTTCGCCTCCCTGTACATCCTCACCACCCCGGCGGTCGTCCTCGTCGGCACCGGCACGGCGATGACCCTCCGCGCGGAGCGCTCGACCGCGCTCAACAGCGGCCCGCACGGCTTCTCCGAGGTCCTGTACGCCTTCACCTCGGCCGCCAACAACAACGGCTCCGCCTTCGCCGGCCTCACCGCCACCAGCACCTGGTGGGAGACCGCCCTCGGCCTGGCCATGCTGTTCGGGCGGCTGCTGCCGATGGTGTTCGTCCTCGCCCTGGCCGGGTCGCTCGCGCGACAGAGCACCGTCCCGGTGACCGCGGGCACCCTCCCCACCCACCGGCCGCTGTTCATCGGCATGCTGACCGGCGTGGTGCTGATCGTGGTCGGGCTGACCTACTTCCCGGCCCTGGCGCTCGGACCGCTCGCGGAGGGGCTGCGGCGATGACGACGCCCGCACCGGACCCTGCGATGCCGGACCCTGCGATGCCGGACCCTGCGATGCCGGACCCTGCGGTGCCGGACCCGCCCGGGCCGGCCCCGTCCGGGCGTGAGCCGCACCGGGTCTCCGGCGGCCTGATGGACCCCAAGCAGCTGCTCCGCTCCCTCCCCGACGCCCTGCGCAAGCTGGACCCCCGCCGCATGGTCCGGCACCCGGTCATGTTCGTCGTGGAGGTCGGATCGCTCCTGACCACCTACTCGGCGATCCGGCACACCAGCCTGTTCGCCTGGCTGATCACCGTCTGGCTCTGGCTGACGGTCGTCTTCGCCAACCTCGCGGAGGCCGTGGCGGAGGGCCGCGGCAAGGCCCAGGCGGAATCGCTGCGCCGCACCCGCACCGAGGCCGTGGCCCGACGGCTCACCGTGCCGTGGCGGGCCGGGCTCGCGGAGGCACCGGAGGAGACCGTCCCCGCGGGGGACCTGCGCCTCGGCGACCACGTGATCGTCGAGGCGGACCAGCTGATCCCCGGCGACGGCGACGTGGTCGAGGGCGCCGCGAGCGTCGACGAATCGGCGATCACCGGCGAGTCCGCCCCCGTCATCCGCGAGTCCGGCGGCGACCGCAGCGCCGTCACCGGCGGCACCAAGGTGCTCTCGGACCGGATCGTCGTGAAGATCACCTCGAAGCCGGGGGAGACCTTCATCGACCGGATGATCGCCCTGGTCGAGGGCGCCGCCCGGCAGAAGACGCCGAACGAGATCGCGCTCGACATCCTGCTGGCCGCGCTGACCATCGTCTTCCTGCTCGCCGTCGTGACCCTCCAGCCGATGGCCTCCTACGCCGGCGCCGAGCAGGGCATCGTCGTACTGGTCGCCCTCCTGGTGGCGCTCATCCCGACCACGATCGGCGCCCTGCTCTCCGCGATCGGCATCGCCGGCATGGACCGGCTCGTGCAGCGCAACGTGCTCGCCCTGTCCGGTCGCGCCGTCGAGGCCGCGGGCGACGTGTCGACGCTGCTGCTCGACAAGACCGGCACGATCACCCTCGGCAACCGACAGGCCGCCGAACTCACCCCGGTGGGCGGCACGGAGATCGGACGGCTGGCCGACGCCGCCCAGCTGTCGAGCCTGGCCGACGAGACCCCCGAAGGCCGGTCCATCATCGTCCTCGTCAAGGAGACGCACGGACTGCGGGCCCGCTCCCAGGACGAGATCGGCCGCGTCGAGTGGATCGCGTTCTCCGCGCGGACCCGGATGAGCGGCGCCGACCTGCACGAGGACGGAGACGACGGAGAAGACGCAGGCGTGCGGCGCATCCGCAAGGGCGCCGCCGGCGCCGTGGTCCGCTGGGTCGAGGAGAACGGCGGCACCCCCGGCACCGAGCTCGACCCGCTCGTCGACCGGATCTCCGAGACGGGCGGCACACCCCTCGTCGTCGCCGAGCAGCGCGGCGCCGCACCCGCCACCGTCCTCGGCGTCATCCACCTCAAGGACGTCGTCAAGCACGGCATCCACGAACGCTTCGAGGACCTGCGCCGGATGGGCATCCGGACCGTCATGATCACCGGAGACAACCCGCTGACCGCCAAGGCGATCGCGGACGAGGCCGGCGTCGACGACTTCCTCGCCGAAGCCACCCCCGAGGACAAGATGGCCCTCATCCGCCGGGAACAGGGCGGCGGCAAGCTCGTCGCGATGACCGGCGACGGCACCAACGACGCCCCCGCCCTCGCCCAGGCCGACGTCGGCGTCGCGATGAACACCGGCACCTCGGCCGCCAAGGAGGCCGGCAACATGGTCGACCTCGACTCCAACCCCACCAAGCTGATCGAGATCGTCGAGATCGGCAAGCAACTGCTCATCACGCGCGGGGCGTTGACGACCTTCTCGATCGCCAACGACGTGGCCAAGTACTTCGCGATCATCCCCGCGATGTTCGCCGGGGTCTACCCGGGCCTGAACCACCTCAACATCATGGGCCTGCACAGCCCCGAGTCCGCGATCACCTCGGCGATCGTCTTCAACGCCCTGATCATCGTCGCGCTGATCCCGCTCGCCCTGCGCGGCGTCCGCTACCGGCCCTCCTCGGCCTCCGCCCTGCTGCGCCGCAACCTCGGCGTCTACGGCGTGGGCGGGCTGATCCTGCCGTTCCTCGGCATCAAACTCATCGACCTCGCCGCGCAGTTCCTCTACTGACACCTCCCGCCGTGCCCCCGCGTGCCCCCGGGACCATCCACCGAAGGGAGGGCTTCCATGCGGACCCAGCCGCTCGTCCTCATCCGGCCACACCTGACCGCGCTGCGCCTGCTGCTCGTCTTCACCGTGATCTGCGGCCTGGCCTACCCCCTGCTGCTCACCGGGTTCTCCCAGCTCGCCTTCTCCGGCCAGGCCAACGGCTCGCAGCTGCGGCAGGACGGCCGGGTGGTCGGATCCAGTCTGCTCGGGCAGACCTTCGACCTGCCGAAGACGCGTCCGAACGACCCCAAGGAGCAGCCGAGGCCCGATCCGAGGTGGTTCCAGCCCCGCCCGTCGGCGGCCGGAGCCGGCTACGACCCGACCGCCTCGGGCGCGTCCAACCTCGGGCCCGACGATCCGGGGCTGACGAGGACGATCCAGGACCGACGGGCCGCCGTGGCGGCCTTCGACGGCGTCGACCCGGCCCTGGTCCCACCGGACGCCGTCACCGCGAGCGGCTCCGGCCTCGACCCGCACATCTCCCCGGCCTACGCTGATGAGCAGGTCGACCGGGTCGCCACGGCGCGCGGCCTGGACCCGGCGGCGGTCCGCCGGCTGGTCGAACAGCACCGGCAGGGCCGGACCCTGGGCTTCCTGGGCCAGCAGCGGGTGAACGTCGTCACCCTCAACCTCGCCCTCGCGCGGCTCGGCCGTCCGTGAAGGGAGGCCGTCCGGTGACGCGGGAGAACGCGACGCCGGCGCAGGCGTCGGCGGGGCTTCGGCTCGGCCGGGGTCGGCTCAAGGTGTACCTCGGCGCCGCACCCGGTGTGGGCAAGACCTTCCGCATGCTGGAGGAGGGCCTGCGGCGCAGCGCGCGCGGCACCGACGTGGTGGTGGGCCTGGTCGAGTGCCACGGCCGGCAGCGTACGGAGGCGATGCTCGGCGGTCTGGAGGTCCTCCCGCGCGCTCGTCGCACCTACCGGGGCGCCGAGCTGACGGAACTGGACCTCGACGGGGTGCTCGCCCGTGGGCCCCGGGTCGTGCTGATCGACGAGCTGGCCCACACCAACGTGCCCGGCGGCCGCCACCCCCGGCGCTGGCAGGACGTCGAGGACCTGCTGGACGCCGGCATCGAGGTCATCACCACCGTCAACATCCAGCATCTGGAATCGCTGAACGACGTGGTGCGGAGGATCACCGGCGTGCTGCAGCACGAGACCGTGCCCGACGAGGTCGTCCGGGGCGCCGATCAGGTCGAGCTGGTGGACATGGCGCCGGAAGGGCTGCGGCGCCGGATCGTGCACGGCAACGTCTACGCGCCGGAGAAGGTGGAAGCGGCGCTGTCCAACTACTTCCGGATCGGGAACCTGATCGCCCTGCGCCAGCTCGCGCTGCTCTGGCTGGCCGAGCGGGTGGACGAGCGGCTGCAGGACTACCGGGCGGAGCACGGGATCCACCGGGTCTGGGAGACCCGGGAACGGGTCGTGGTCGCCCTCACCGGCGGGCCCGAGGGGGAGACCCTGCTCCGGCGGGCCGCCCGGATCGCCGACCGCACCGGCGGCGGGGACCTGCTCGCCGTCCACGTGGCGCGCGAGGACGGCCTCACCGGTGCCGGCTCCGGGACCCTGGACCGGCAGCGTGAGCTGGTGGAGAGCCTGGGCGGGACGTTCCACCAGGTGGTCGGCGAGGACGTCCCCCGTGCGCTCCTGCGGTTCGCCCGGGACCACGACGCCACCCAACTCGTGCTCGGCACCAGCCGCCGCGGACGGTTCAACCGCTTCCTCACCGGCCCCGGCATCGGCGAGACCACGGTCCACCTCTCCGGGGACATCGACGTCCACATGGTCACCCACGAGGCCTCCGCCGGCGGCCGACGCCACCGCGGGGCCGGACCGCTGGGATCGCGTTGAGGCTTCGCCTGCCGCCTGCCGCCTGCCGCCTGCCACCGACGCAGGGGCTGCTGCACCGGAACCAGCAGGAGGTGCGCGATGCCTTGGTACGTTCGGCAGGTCCGGCTCGTTCGGCGTCCGAGCTTGCTGAGACGGCCGCCATCATCGGGCCGGCCATCACCGCCGAAGACGCGGACCAGGACCCGGACAGCGGCTTCGACACCGTCATTGCCACCGTCCAGGCCATGGCGGCCCTGGACGACCGGCTCGCCCGCCACCTCACCCGAATGCGCCGGACCCGGCAGAGCGACGCCCGGCCCACGGAGCCGCCGGCACTGCCGAAGTGGATCTCTTTCAGCGGCACCGGGATCCCGGCGGGCTTCATCGACGCGGTCACCGTTCGGAGCGTTCTCTCCACCGGTTCCCGCAGGGCACGCCACCTGGAGGACCTGCGGGTCTTCCACACCGCTAACGGCCACCTGCGAGTGGCCCGGGCCAGGGTCGGCCCCCGCCTCCACGGCGGCGATCCTGCGGCGGCAGGCTGATCGGGTCGAGGCGGCCGTCTGGTGCGGCGGCCGTTCTCTGCGAGTGGGTCCCGGCCATTGTGATCGGCTCCGGGACGGGGGTACCCGTGGTCCGGGCGGGGCCGAGGCTGCGCCATGGTGCGGTGCGGAACGGCGGCCGTCCCACGCGTGGTGCGCATGGGAGTGGTGCCGCCGGGTGATGCGCGGCTTGGTGGGCATGCGTATGGCGGGAATGGCAAGCGCATGCACCGAGGCCCCTTCCGCAGGTGCCCCGAGCCGGGTCAGCCTTGTCCCGCACCGCGAAGGAACATCACTGTGTTCCGTGGCAACTCGGTATGGGTCGGGCGCTTTTGATCCCTCGTCCCATTCCGTGATCAGGGTCTTCCCGAGACCCTGACTCCATCGAGGAAGGACCCGAAGATGGCCACTCCCGCGACACCCCAGGGCGGCGACACGGATGTGGAATGGACCGGCATCCGGACCCTCGGATACGCGAACCGCTTCGCCGTCTGGGACAGCGAGTTCCGCTACGACGGCCGGATCCGTGTCCCGATGGGCGTGAAGATCAAGACGATCCGGTACTCGTACACCGGCAACGGGCAGGCGGGCACGGAAGCCATCGAGGTCAAGCGCGGCCGCGGTGGCATCGACCAGGAGTACGAGGTCATCGACCTCACCTTCCTCGACGACTCCGACCTCATCACCTTCACCCTCCGCGGCGACCTCAACGTCGACGCCGACCCGCGCCCGGCCTACAGCCGCACCTACCCGATCCGCGTCGACGTCATCCTGGACAACGGGGACGTCCGCACGGTGAATCCGCAGGTCGAGGTGCTCGCCGGCGCCTGGCAGAAGAGCGACCCGGAGAAGGTGGGACGGCCGTTCGTTCGCCTGCCGTACGACAACAACTGGGGCGGCACGCCCAACAGCCAGGCAGGCTTCGGCTTCGTCTCGGACAACGGCCGCATCCCCGGCGACAAGTTCATCATCGACCTGGTCAATCTGCGTCAGGGCGAGCCGGGCGTGCCGAGCAACGGCAGCGACCACGTGTACTACCAGCTCGTCCACGAGGACGGCACACCCTCCCGATTCACCCTGACCCCGCAGGTGCAGAAGGCGGAGGGCCACCGGGACAGCGGGACCGGCCGCAAGGTGACGCTGCCCGCGATCGACCTCCGTCAGCTGGGCGACAGGCCGGGGTACTACCGCTTCCTGGTCTGGCCGCAGTCCAGCAACCCCGACGGCTCGGTGAGCAGCCTCGGTTGGGACCCGGCCAGGGAGGAGGACGCGTTCCAGCTCGGCAGCGTCTACTACCGCTACACGGCCGCCCGCCCCCAGAGCCGGTTCTCGGTGTCGCCCGGGGGCCCGGTGAACCTGGTCCGTGGCGGCGCCTCCGGCTACGTGGGGGTGGAACTGCAGGCAGTCGCGGACGGCGGTGTCCCGCCGCAGAAGGTCCGTGTGACCATCCCGCAAGGGAAGGGTCTGCAGGTCACCGACCGGCTGATCCTGGGAATCGTGCAGGACGGCCAGTGGAGGGAACTGGGCTCCTACCAGGGAACGTTGTCGCCGGACGGCCAGAGCCTCACCTTCGACGGCATCGACCTGGCGCTGGCCGGGAAGGGCTCGAAGTCCGGTGCGCTGATCGAGGTGAGCGCCGCCGCCGGCGCCCCGCTGGGAGACACCAGCCTGACCTTCCAGGTGGGCGACCAGATCTCGGCCTCCTCACTCATCCACGTCGCGGACAGGTAGGCCGGTAGACAGGTAGGCCGAGCGTCCGCCGGGCCCTCGCCCCGGCGGGTCGCAGCGACACAAGGGACCACCGCCCGCAGGGGCCGGTCAGCGGTACGACCGCGGCCCGGACCCCTGCGGGCGGGGTCGCGTGAACCGCTCATCGCGTCATCCCAACCAGAGGGAGTACTGACACGTGGACACGGTGGCATCCCGCCCGCACAGGCTGGCCGCGCCCCCCAGGTCACGGAGCATGTCCGTCGTGGCCCGGGTGTACGGATATCCACCGGCCCACAACGCCGGCTCCGAATGGATGCTCCACTCGATGCTGCGCCCGCTGGCCGAGCGCGGCCACCGGGTGACGGTCTGGCTCTCCCATCCGGGGAGCATCGAGAAGAGCTACGAGATCGACGGAGTACGGGTCGTCCCGTACCAGGAGGGCACCGACTTCGCGGCCGACGCCCAGAAGGCGGACGTGCTGCTCTCCCACTTCGAGAACGTCCCCCTGGTGTCGGGCCTCGCCGCCGCCCGCCGGATACCCGTGGTGGTGATCTGCCATGACAACTTCGCCACCAGCTTCCACGACGCGGCCGGAGCCGATCTCGTCGTCTACAACAGCGAATGGATCCGGCGGGACGGCGAGATCTTCTACGCCCGCTACCCCGACGAGTTCCTGCCCAGGAACACGATCGTCGTCCGCCCTCCCGTGATCGCGGAGGAGTACCGCACGGAACCGGGCGACCACGTGACGCTGGTGAACCTGAACGCGGACAAGGGCGGTGAGCTCTTCTGGCAGATCGCCGCATGGACGCCCGAGTGGAGGTTCCTCGGGGTCCGCGGCGCCTACGGGCAGCAGGTCATGCCGCCACCGCGGCTGCCCAACTGCGAAGTCGTGGACGGCGTACCCGGAAAGGAGATGCGGGCGCACGTCTACAGCCGCTCGCGCGTGATACTCATGCCGAGCATCTACGAGTCCTGGGGGCGGGTGGCGGTGGAGGCCTTCGCCTCCGGGATCCCGGTGATCGCCCACCCTACCCCCGGGCTGGTCGAGTCCCTCGGCGAGGCGGGGATCTTCGCCTACCGCGACGACCTGAACGCCTGGATCCACTCCCTGGCATCACTGCAGGACCCGAAGAACTGGGCAAGGGCCTCCCGCCGCGCCAAGGCACGCTCCGACGAGCTGAGCTCGGCCCCCGATCTCGGCATCTGGTGCGACGCCGTCGAGTCGCTGCACGACCCGAGGCAACGGAAGTCCTTCCACCCGGGAGGCCAGAGGACGTACAACGCGAGTGGCGTCGGCGCGTCGTGACGCCCCGCCACCGCGCCCGTCGAGCCGGCCCTCGCCTCCGCAACGGCCTTCCTGGCCGCCGAGATCCTCGACCCGCTCGTCCACACCCCGCTACGACGCCACGGCTGGATTCCCGCCGTCCTCGTCGTGGTCGACTTCACGGCCGTCGGCGGCGGCATCCGGACCGGCCGCGCGCTCGGCGACCCGGCCAGCGGCCTGGCAGCGCTCACCGGAGCCGGATTCCCGTACACCTTCCACCCGCGCTGCCCGGGCTTCGTCTGCACCATCGACTCCCTGCCGACGAGCTGCACCAACCCGACCGGCAGCGCCTACTGGTCGTACTGGCACGCCCGGCACGGCGGCCCCTGGTCGTACAGCAGCCTGGGCGCGGGCAGCTACGACCCGGCACCCGGCGATGTCGAGGGCTGGTCCTTCGGCGCCGGCGCGCAGCCGGGCATCACCGCGCCCTGAAGCGCGGAGGCCGACTGGCGCCCCGGTCCCTTCTCCGGATGGAGCCGGGGCGCCTGCAACGGGAGCGCCGACAACGGGGGCTCAGGTGCCGCGGGGCGAAGAGCGCGACCAAGTAGTGACACCGCGGCTCCCGCAGCGGCTGTGAACAGCGGCGTGTCGACCACGGTGCCCGCGGTGGTCGGCCACGCGGGGTCGGCGCCGTGCCGCCGACCGTGTGGTCCTGGGCCCTTCCGGGTGGTGGTGAGAGTCCCCCGGGGTGAACGGCGGGAGGGGGCGTCGGGCGCGGGGGACACCCAGAAAATGTCAGATCATCAGATTGTCTCGCGAAGGCTGATCCTGGCCGCGGCCGGGTTGTCGGTCCTCAGCGCCGCAGGGTGCGGGGGAGCACGGCGGGCCGGGGAACCTGGTACCGCGCCGAGAGGGAACGCCGGGCCGCCGCCGGCACCCGCGCCCCCGGCGCCTGTGCCGGAAGACGCCTCGGCCGCCGAGGCCGCCGCCGCCGAGGCCGCCCCGGAAGCCCCCAGGGTGCTGACCGAGGCGGAGAGCCGGCCGGTGTTCGAACTCGCCGAGGAGGGGAAGGTGGTGGCCCTCACCATCGACGACGGACCCCATCCGCGCCACACCCCCGAAGTCCTGGCGCTGCTGGAGAAGCACGAGATCCGGGCGACGTTCTTCCTGATCGGCGAGAACGCGGCCGACCGTCCCGACCTGGTCCGGGAGATCGCGGCGCGGGGGCACCGCATCGGAAACCACACCTGGAGCCATCCGGACCTCCGTCACCTTCCCGACGACGCCCAGGTGCGGGAGGAGCTGACGCGAACCTCCGAACTCCTCGGCGGGATCACCGGCAAGGCGCCCACCTGGTTCCGGGCCCCGGGCGGGGACTGGGCCCCGAGGACGCTCAGGATGAGCAGGGAGCTCGGGATGCGGCCGATGGGCTGGACGGTCGACCCGGAGGACTGGGCCGAGCCGGGAACGGACGTGATCCTCGGTCGGCTCATGAAGGAACTGCGCCCGGGAGCGATCGTGCTCACCCATGACGGCGGAGGCGACCGTTCGCAGACCGTGGCCGCTCTCGGGCGCTTCCTCCCCTCCCTGATCGACTCCGGCTACCGCTTCGTCACCCCGCAAGCCTGACCGGCACGCCCCGCCGGTGCCGGGCCCTCCGCGACGGGAGCCGGGCACCGGCGGGGCGCGTAAAGCGGCTCCTCGTACTCCTCGTACTCCTCGTACTCGTCATCCATGGACTCGGCGATGGCCTGCACGGTGTCGAGAGCGGCGCTGCACGACCCGGCGACGCCGGGGGAGGAGTGCGGTCTCTGGGAGACCGGCGGGCCGGCGGTCCTCATGGACTCCGCCGAGGCCGGCAAGAGCCTCGGTGTGCCGTACCCGGACGATGGAGGCGAGTCGGACCGAGCCCCCGTCCACCTGCCCGCAGGGCGCTGGATGCACGCCGCCTTCGGCTAAGGACGTCCGCGAGGGCCGCCGGCTGATGGACGAAGAAGCACGACCCGCGGAGCGTGCCGGACATCGCGATGTACGGCGGCGTGGTACTCAGACGCCGAGCGGTCGCGCCCGGTTCACGGGGTTGCGCCGACCAGGCCGGACTCGTAGGCGAGGATGACCAGCTGCACCCGGTCGCGGGCGTCCAGCTTGGCCAGCAGCCGGGTCATGTAGGTCTTGACGGTGGCGATGCTGAGGACCAGCTCCTCGGCGATCTCGGTGTTGGACAGGCCTCGGCCGACCAGGGTGAGGATCTCGCGCTCGCGGTCGGTGATGGCGCCGAGCCGCGGCGAGGCGGCGGCGACCGGCGGCGGCACGGCCGCGGGGGCGCACCGCCCGGCGAAGGCGGCGATCAGCCGGCGGGTGACGCCTGGCGCGATCAGCCCGTCCCCGGCGGCGACCACCCGGATCGCGCCGAGGATGTCGTCGAGGGCCATGTCCTTGACCAGGAAGCCGGACGCACCGGCGCGCAGCGCGCCGTAGACGTGGTCGTCGTCGTCGAAGGTGGTGAGCACGACGACGCGGGTCGGCCCCTGGCCGGAGGTGACCAGGCGGGTGGCCTCGATGCCGTCCATGCCGGGCATGCGCAGGTCCATCACCACCACGTCGGGCCGCAGTTCGGCGGCGAGCCGGACGGCGTCGACGCCGGTGGCGGCCTCGCCGACCACCTCGACGTCGGTGGTCTCGGAGATGACCATCTCCAACGCGGCCCGTACCAGCGGCTGGTCGTCGGCGAGCACGACGCGTACGGTCATCGCGCGCCTCCCGCCAGGGGCAGCCGGGCGGCAACCCGGAAGCCGCCGTCCGGGCGGGGGCCGGCGTGGAACTCGCCGTGCAGCAGGGTGACTCGCTCGCGCAGTCCGGCGAGGCCGTAGCCGCTGCCGGGGGTGGTGCCGTGGCCGCGGCCCCGGTCGGTGATCTCGACGGACACCTCGTCCTCTTTCCGGCAGTCGATGGAGACTTGGCAGGAACGGACGTCGGCGTGGCGGACGACGTTGGTGACCGACTCCTGGATGACGCGGAAGGCCGACAGGTCGATCTCCGGTGGCAGCGGGCCGCGTTCGCCGTGCCACCGGACATCCACCCGCACGCCGGCGGACGTGGTGGCGGCGGTGAGCCGGTCGAGGTCGGCCAGGCCCTGCGGCAGGTTTGCCGGGGTCCCCGCCGGCTCGCCGTCGGCCTCGCGCAGGGCGACGAGCATCAGGCGCAGGCCCGCGAGCGTCTCCCGCCCGGCGGCCTCGATCTCGGTCAGCGCTTCGCGCGCCCGGTCCGGCCGGCTGTCGATGACCCGCCGGGCGGCGCCGGCCTGGAGGGCGACGATGCCGATGCTGTGCGCCACCGTGTCGTGCATCTCCCGGGCGATCCTCAGCCGTTCGCCGGTGACCGCCTGCGCGGCCAGCTGTGCGCTCAACACCTCGGTGTGCTCGCGGGACTGGCGTATCGACCGGCCCACCAGCCAGGCGATGACGGCGGCTAGAACCCCCTCGTCCGAGACACCGATGTGCGGCAGGCTGGTGGTCAGCTGGAAGTGATCGACGACGAACACGGTCCTCGGCGCCGGAGCACCGTCGTACGTGGCGGTCGTCAACCCGAAGGTGTTGTCGGGGACCATGCCCAGGTGCACGATCAGCAGGACCAGCACCAGGGCCAGAGCGGCACGGGAGGTTCGGCGCGGCTGGGCGGCCGTGACCAGGCACAGTGCGACGTCGACCGCCAGGAGCGCGGTCAGTGGCAGTTGTACGTTCGCGCGCGTCGCGTCCGTCACCGCGAGCGTGGCGACGATCAGCAGGGTGATCGACAGCAACGGCCGCCGGTGCAGCAGGGCGGCCGCGGTGAAGGCGACGACGGTGGTGGCGGCGATGAACGCCCAGTCCCGGTGCACCGGAGCGTGGTTCGCTCCCACGTGCAGGACGACCGAGGGGTACGCCACCGAGGCGCACCAGGCGAGGGCCGTCCACGCGCCCGGTGACACGCGTCTGAGCAGGGGCGGAGTGGGCGTGGCGGACATGCGGCGATCGTAACCGCACGCGGTTTCGGCCGTCATCGGACCGCGGTCGTACAACCAGGGGTGACACCCGGGGTGAGTGGGTGTCAGCACCGGTCGGATGTCCGGGGACACCCCGTCCGGGCACGGTGGAGCACATGATCGATGTCATCGGACTGACCAAGCGCTACGGCGGCAGGACCGCCGTGGACGACCTCACCTTCACCGTCCGACCGGGCCGTGTCACCGGGTTCCTGGGACCGAACGGCGCCGGCAAGAGCACCACCCTGCGGATGATCCTGGGCCTCAACGACCCCACCAGCGGCACCGCGACCGTCGACGGATCGGCGGGTACTCGCTGGGCATGAAGCAGCGGCTCGGCATCGCGGGCGCGCTGCTCGGGGATCCGCCGGTGCTGCTGTTCGACGAGCCCCTGAACGGGCTCTGCCTCGGCGTCCTGATCCGGCGCACCGCCGCCTCCGTGGTGGGCATGTTCCTGGTGCTCTTCCTCGTGCCCACCTTCTTCACAGACACCTACCACTGGTCGGCGGACATCTCGCACGCCATGCCGTTCACCGCCTGGCGCCGCCTGGCCCAGGTCGACCTGACCAACCAGTTCATCCCGCAGTACCCGGCCACCGTCGCCGGGGCCTGGACCACCTTCGCGGTCTGGTCCCTCGCGGCGGTGGCGATCTCCACGACCGTCATCCACCGCCGGGGACCTCTGAGCGCGGCGATCGCCCCGGAGCAGTGTCCGAGGTGAAGCTGGTGGCGTTCGCAGTAGTACGACGGAGGCTCCGGAGGTTCGAACGCCTGGGCACTGAACCCTCGACCCCTGGGGCCGGCCCGGCAGGCCGTAGCTTCCCGATCGCCACACGCTGGCCGTCGACCATCACCACCACCGGCCTGCGCGCGTCCGGGACGATCAGCGGCCTGCGGATCCGCTCGCAGAGGCCCTTCTCGCGGGCCTCCTCGACGGCCTCCGCCCGGTCCGTCTCCACGTAGCCCCAGACGTCGTAGTCCCAGGCGTCCTTCGACGCCGACGCCGGGAAGGGGAACCGCTTCAGGCCGTAGGCGACCGGTCCGCTCATCCGCCGACGCTCATGACGTCTCGATGCCGAGGCATCCAGGTCCGGCGCCCGCGTCACATCCGTCGAAGCGCCCTCTCGCACTCACGGCACCGTCGGTCCTCGAACTCCGCCGGATACCACGGTTCCCCGTAACCGGCCCGGTAGTGCGTGTGTACCAACGGGTCGGTGCGGACGCCGCAGAGCGTCGTCGGCAGCGGGTCCTCCGGCACCTCGGGATCGCTCGCGGCGGCGTGGACCGACCGGATGAGGACGGGGTCCGCTTCATCCGGGTCGAATCCCTCGAGAACCTCCAGCAGCACCAGTACACCCATACCTCGACGGTGCCCGCAGCGACTGGCGAGCGCACGCTGAGAACCCTCCGGGTGCCGCCGAATGCGGCTCGGTGGCCCGCTGGCTGCGCCGCGCCGCCTCGATGGCGGCCGGCCCGAGCCCCTACAAGCCGACATCGAGCCCGTCAGGATCGGAGACGTGGACGGCGTCGGCGATCCGGACAGCGCTGTTGACCAGAAGATCCTCCACCTCCGCGCAGGACGGCCCCCTTCGCCAGGTCAGGCAACGGCTGGTGTTGCTCCGGGGCGCGGGAACGATCTCGGCGGTGTGGGGCCAGTGCCTCCAGCAGGTGCTCGCGCGCACCATCAGCCGACCGCGCGACGGCGTACACGGGGTGGAGGCCCAGTGCGGGGAAGCGCTTTCCTCCGCATGTCTCCCGGCCGGCATCCTCGGTATCCAGCTCGATCCGTCCGTTGACCGGTGGCCGCCCACGGCACGTGCTGGGGCACGGACAGCAGAGCCGGATACTGCCTGAGGCGCGCACGGTCGTTGACATGCGGCATTGAAGATCCTCGCCGGCGACAGCCCGGACCGCGCCGCGAAACGAGACGGTGGTGTCGGCTGATGGCACGGCGAATCGCGAGGAGGTCGGGCATCCCACCCGCCGGCTCCCCGCACAGTTCGTCCGGGTGAACGGCCAGCCGTGGACCACCTCCGGGCCCGACAGGAGGGTGGAGGAACCCGCTGCGATCAGCACTTCGCCACGCCGACGGCGGATGGGACAGGACAGTCACCTGGATCGAGCGGCTCACCGAGCCGCCCCGGCACCCCCGACCGGTGCACGGCGGCTTGTGCGCGCCGCCTTGGAATGCGGTCGCCTTGAGCTGTGGATCGCACCGGTTGTCGCGAGGCCTTGACAGTGCGTCACGGGCCGAGAACCCTGGTTCCGTACTCCAGGGACGTGAGGGACACGGCATGCCATGGGTTGACGAGAGCAAACGCCACCGGGGTTTCCCGGCGGCGGTGTTGGCGGACGGCAGCGAGCCGGCGCCGCTACCGGACGGGCGCACCACCTGGTGGCTCTACAACGGTGCGGACGGCCCTCGGGCCACCGCGGTGCGCGGTGGCTGCAACTGCGGCTGGCGGGGCGAGCGGCTGCACCCGCTCGACTTCGGCAACGACTCGGCGACCGAGGCGGTGGGTAAGGCCACCGGGCCGTTCGCGGACTGGGAGCGGCACGTCGAGCTGGCCGAGGGCGTGGTGCCGCGCGAGGTCGAGGAGCTGGTCGCGGCGCTGGTGGACCGGATCTGCGACCTGACGGAGAGCAGGCCGTACGCCGCCGTCCGTGCGGCCGCCCGGTTCGAGCGTGCCGCCGCTTCGACCGCACTGCTGGCCGGCCGCAGGGCCTACGACAGCCTGATGACCTGGGAGTACATCGGCCGCGCCTTCGGCTGCGGGCCGGAGGAAGCGCTGGAGCGGTTCGGCGAGACGCTGCACGACATCGACCTGGGTGATGAGGAGGAGTTCTGAGGCGTCAGTACCGACCCGGGCCCTGTGGGCGGTCCGCGCCGGATCGAGCGGCGGCGGTGCGGGGAGGGGTCGGAGGGGTCCCACCGGCCGGTGGGACCCCTGCCGCGTGGGTGGGTCAGCCCGCTGCCCCCGCCGTCGGCCGGACGGCGACCGCGTCGATCTCGAAGAGCATCCCCGGCAGGGCGAGCGAGGCGACCCCGCTGAGCGTCTGCGCGGGCAGCCGGTCGCCCCAGGCCCCGGCCAGGGCCTTGCCGAGGACGGCCAGCTTCTCCGGGTCGTGGTCGACGATGTACGAGCCGAGCCGGACCACGTGCTCGAAGCCGAGGCCGACTCCGGTGAGCGCGGTGCGCAGGTTGGCGAGGGCGAGCTCCACCTGGGCGGCGAAGTCGCCGGGCACGACCTGACCGCCGGCGTCGGAGGCGTACTGGCCGCCGATGAACACCGGCTCGCCGGGCGCGGAGGCGGCGTGGCTGTAGCCGAACGGCGTCGGGTCGTGCAGGCCGGGCGGGTTGGTGATGGTGCGGGTGTCGGTCACGGGATTCCTTCCCTGGTGTCGGGCCGGGCTCGGTGCCGGGCGGTCTACGGCTCGGA
Organism: Kitasatospora sp. NPDC056651; assembly: GCF_042792155.1. Taxonomy (NCBI): domain Bacteria; kingdom Bacillati; phylum Actinomycetota; class Actinomycetes; order Kitasatosporales; family Streptomycetaceae; genus Kitasatospora; species Kitasatospora sp. NPDC056651. The sequence continues at coordinate 70,954 of NZ_JBHTWX010000020.1, forward strand.
CCGGGCGGCTTCCTCCCGGGCGGCTTCCTCTCGGACGTCGCGCCAACTCGGCGACTCCAGGAAGTGGTTGTCGAAGAGGTCCTGCTTGGCGAGCAGTTCCTCGACCGTCGCCTCGCCCGTGCGGATCCGCTCCAGCAGGCGGAAGTAGTCGAAGCGCTCCACCCCGGGGGTGATCACGATCAGCAGGTCCGCCCCGGAGTCCGGGGCCGCCGCGAAGGCGTGCGGCAGATGGGGCGGCACCACCACGAGGTCGCCGCTCCGGGCGGTGACCACCTCGTTCCCGACCAGCACCTGGGCCGAGCCGTCGACGACGAAGAACAGCTCCGAGGAGCCCCCGTGGTAGTGCGGAGTGGCACCGTCCTTGCCGCGCCCCAGCGTGACGCGCAGGGTGCTCAGGGCGCCGCCGGTGGCGCTGGAGTCCGCCAGCAGCCGCCCCTTGCCGCCGAGCATTCCGACGGTCTCGGCTTCGTCGCCCCGTACCACCACGGCTTCCGGTCCGATCAACGTCATTGGTCTCTCCCCACAGTGAGCGCTCTGATAGTTCTTCGACTGATAGTACTACGTCTAACTATCTCTCATCGAATAACATGCCCCCATGGATCACGTGGACGTCATGCTCGACCAGTGGAGCCGGGAGCGCCCGGACCTCGACCTGGCGGCGGTCGGCACCGTCGGCCGCCTCGGCCGCTTCGCGCTGCTCGCGGGCCGGGTCGTCGAAGAGGTGTTCAAGCAACACGGCCTCCAGCGCGGCGAGTTCGACGTTCTCGCCACCCTGCGCCGCTCCGGCGCGCCGTACGAACTGATGCCCTCCGAACTCGCCGCGCTGCTGCTGATGTCGCGGGCCGGCATGACCAGCCGGATCGACCGGCTGGAATCGGCGGGCCTGGTGGAACGCCGCACCGACCCGGCGGACCGGCGCAGCGTCCGCATCGCCCTCACCGCGGCCGGACGCGCCCTCGTGGACGCCGCCTTCACCGACCACGCGGCCAACGAGACCGCGCTGCTCTCCGCCCTCTCGGGCGAGGAACGGGCCACCCTGGACGGGCTCCTGCGCAAACTGCTCGCCGACGTCGAGGGCGCGGAGAGCCCGGCGCCCTGACGGCCCCGCCCGACGCCCCTGCCTGAGGTCCGGCCGCCCGCCACCACTCCGGAACGCCGACGGCCGCCGTACGCGGGGAACGCGTACGGCGGCCGATGTCGCGCTCGTGGACCCAGGGGTGCATCTCGCGGGACGGATTGTCGTGCGCCACGACGTTCCAGGCGGCATCCGAGATGTACGCCCGATGGGGGTGCCCGGTGGGCCAGTGCCCCCAGCGCCCCAGCACCCCAGTGCCTCGCGGGCCCACCGGGCCCGCTGCCCGGGCACTGCGCAGAGGCCCCGGGGCCGGGGTTGTCGGCGATCAGCCCGTCTTGGCGAGGTTCTTCTCGAACGCGGCGAGGTAGCTGGGCAGGTGGTGGTCCCTGATGGCGTCGGTCTCCGGGGCGAACATGTCCTGGCGGAAGCCCTTGGCCCGGTCCTTCAGCCCGGAGAGGAGCGGCATGGCCTCGTGGAGCTTCCCGTCGGCGTCGAAGTAGCGCAGCGCGTCGACGTGGGTGAAGACCGGCTCGGGCGGGAGCTGGGGAACGATGTCGTTGTTGTTGACGAATCGATAACAGCGGTCCCTGAAGGCCGCGTTGTGGGCGCCGGCGAGGAGGCGTTCACAGGTGCGGGGCTGACCGAAGGTGTAGACCCCGTCGGGGAGTCGGCGAGGCTCCTCGAAGTACCAGCGGGCGCCGGCCAGCATGGCGAGGGCACCGCCGAGGCTGTGGCCGGTGAACCAGACGCTCTGCCCGTCGGTGCGCAGCTCCTGGATGGTGTCGCGGATCTCGGGGTAGACGGACTGCAGGGCCTGGTGGAAGCCGTAGTGGACGAAGCCCTTGTCCGCCGGTCCGGGGACCGGCGGGGTGCTGACGTCGGTGAGCCAGTCGTAGATCTTCAGGACCTCGGTGCCCCGGAAGCCGGTGACGATCATGCGGTCGCTGGCCATGGTGTAGGCCTGGGTGTCCTCGATCAGGAACGGCATCCGGTGCGTCGACTCGAAGTGGCGTACCTCGTCGAAGCCCCAGGCGTGGGCCTTGTCCTCGATGCCGGCCCGGTCCAGCATGGCCAGTCCGGCGGCCTGGGCCATCCAGTAGGCGTGGGGGAGGGAGTAGCGGGTCGTCGAGTGGTCCAGGGCGGGGATGGCCATCGGTGTCCTCCGGAAACGGGCAAGTGGGTCGCCCAGCAACCTAATCCGGCATACGAACGAATAGGTGACGGCGGCACTGGAGGCCACCTGGACGGACGCAACCGAGTTGCGAGAGCGCCTGTCGCACCGCCTCCAGGAAGAAGTCGGCGATTCGGCGCGACTCGAACTCGGCCGCTCTCCGATGCACGGTCTTTCCAGCAGGGTTTGTGCCGCCTTGTGGAGAGCGGTCGGGCCGCGAACTCGCCGGGCAGGCTCGGCTGACATGTGAGTCCGCGGCGGATCAGCGTACGAGGATCACGACCGTGCCGAGGACGCCGTCGCCGTGCTACCGGTCAGGGTCGTCGTTCCGCAGGAAAACGTGGGTCCGGAAGGACAGCCCGAAGCCCCGCCCAAGAGCGGCGTCGACCATCTTCTGGGCAGGGGTGATGCCGGTTCGCTGGCCATCTTCGGGGAGACGTTGTACTGCGTGACGAACTCGTTGAACTCCGCGAGGGGGCGATGGCACCAGCCGTCTCGATGTGGATCTCGTGGCCCCAGCCGCGCAACTGCTCCAGCAGCGGCACCAGCTCCCGCTGCCGCATCATCGGCTCGCCGACGGAGATCACGATGATCGTCGGCCGGTGCCCGAGGCCGGCGAGGTGGGCGGCGAAGGCGCGCGGCTCGGACAGCGTCAGGTGCCACAGGGCGCTGTAGCCGTTGGGGATGTCGCCGTCGCCGTCGCCTGCGGCGATCGGCTCCAGGCCCGCGGTGCCGTCGACCGCGTGGTGGAGGGCGGCTGCCTGCCGGCGGCGATGCGCCAGCGTCTCGGGGAAGCGCTGGAGGTTGTCGCGGGCGAGGGCTGCGAGCGGCTCGGGGAGGCGGTAGTTGACGTCCAGGCGGCTTCCGGCCGGGGCGTCGGGGGCGGGGCTCTGCCAGTGGGTGCGGTAGGCGGCGCGGCGGCCGCCGCAGTCCAGGGATCCACCTCCGGCGCGCCTCCGGCCGGTGCCGGGCCACCGTCAAGGTGGAGGTGGACGGCCCCTACGTGCCTGTGGGCACGGAGGCAAGCGGCGACGGCCAAATGCGCTGGCCCTTTCATGGGCTGATGGTCCACGAGCCTATGCGTGTCGGCTCGGGGTGGAGCGTGATGCTGGTCGCTGCCTTTACCCGGGTGGCGAGGCCAGCAAGCGCCTGGGCGAACCCCGTGGCTGTCGCATTGCCGCGAGCGGTGACTGTGAGAGTTCGGCGTTCCGAGCGGCGCACGCCCCGAGAGTTCGCGCTGGACGGCTTCGATGGTGCCGATCACCCGCTTGTCGTCGGTGGGGAGGAAGCCGACCAGCGGGATGACCAGCAGGGCGGCGTCGAGATCCTCGTCTCCGTAGGACTGGGTGAAGGTGTTGCGCTGAGGGTCGTAGCCGTCGGTGCAGACGTGTCGTCGTGGATCTCGGTGCGCGCGTTGCGCATACGGGCGAGGACGTGTTCGTGCGAGCTGCCCCTCCGGGTGAGCAGGGCGATCGCACGGTCCAGGAAGACCCACGCCATGACCTTGGAATGGACGAAGTCCCGTCGGGGCCGCGGATCTCCCAGCTGCCCTCGTCCGGCTGCTGCCAGAGCCGGATGACCTCGCCGGCCAGGGCGACCAGCAGGGCGTCCGCGTCGGCGTCGGGCTCCAACCCGGCATACTCGGCGACCAGGAAGGCCTCGGCGATGTGATCGTAGACGTCGAGCTGAAGCTGGTCGGCGGCACCGTTGCCGATCCGGACCGGAAGGGAGCCTGCGTAGCCCAGCAGGTGGCTCAGGACCCGCTCGGTGAGGTCGGTGCCGCCCCTGAGCTGGTAGATGGCGCGGACGCGGCCGGAGCGCTCGACGCTGCGACCGAGCTGATCATCCAGGCCGAAAAGCTGCTCGACACCGTTGACCACCAGGATGAGCCCACCTGGATCCGCTACTTCAACCACGCCTACCTCGCGGACGAGGTGGCTCACTGCCTCCACGACCTCGGTCGCGCCCCGGCCGCGAGGAGCCAACTCGCCGAAGCCCTCAGCGGCGTGGGGGAGGACAGGGTTCGTCGGCGGGCGATCGACGCCGCCTTGCTCGCCGCCACCTGGCTGCGCACCAGGGACCTGGACCAGGCGTGCGCGGCCGGCCGGGCCGCCGTCACCTACGCGGCCAGGACGGGATCAGGCCGGTGCGTCGAGCGGGTGGCCGGAGTCCTGGCCGACCTGCGGGTCCACGCCGACTACGCCCCGGCCCGGGAGCTTCGCGAGTTCGCCCGGGCCGTGCTACCCGAGGCCGACGGCATGGCCGTCACCCTCTCGGGCGGCTCATGATCCGGCGGTAGAAGTCGAGTTCGGCGCGGAGGGCCTGTTCCCGGGCAGCGGGCGCCGACAGGTAGTGGTCGCCGTCGTCCAGCAGCAGGCTGTCGTGCTCACCGCCGAGGGCGGTCAGGCCCTGGGCGAACCGCATGGCATCCCTGGTGGACGTGATCGTGTCGGCGGTGCCGTGGATCACCAGCACGGGGCAGCGGATCCCTTCCGGCGTCACCGCTCCGGCGGGCCCACGGAGTACGGCTGCGTGGGAGCGTTGGAACTCCGGGACGGACAGCTCCCACTGCGCGGGGTCGATGATCGCCGAGGCGGCCGTCGCGCCGGCGAACGGCCCGGGACGGCTCGCCGCCTGGAGCGCCGTGTACCCGCCGGCACTCGCGCCGCTGATGAAGATCGCCCCGGTCAGGACCACCCCGGTCGATCGTAGGTGCTCGGCGACCACGGCGCAGTCCTCGACGTCGTACTCGCCCCAGTGACCGTGGAGCACCTGACGGAACGCGCGCCCCCGGCCGGTGCTGCCGCGGTGGAGGACCTCGGCGACGGCGAACCCGTGGCTGACGAAGAACTGGGTCGTCCAGTCCAGCCGCAGAGGTACGTCGTCCGTCGGACCGGGGTGTACTCGCACTACGAGCGGAACCGATGCTGATGCACCTGGCGGCCGATGCAGCAGGAAGCTCACAGGGCCGTCCGTACCCCGTGTGGTGTCGATCGACGGAGGGACGGGCGTCCAGGGTGGGGCGGACTGGGATCCCTGGCTTATCGGGACGGCCAGGGTGTCGGCTTGTGCCGTGAGATCGAGCGACCACAGGCGCGGAGCAGACGACGGGGTGGAGCCGATCACGGCGAGTCGGTCGCCGTCGACTGCGAGGTACGGCTTCACCGAGGTGAGGTTCGGCCCGAGCCGACATTGACTGCCCGTGGGATCGACGGCTACGAGTTCGGTGGAGAACCCGTCCAGTACGGTCAGCACGACGGCGCCGTCGGGGGCGAACCCGTATGACTGGTAGCCCGCTTCCCAGGGCGCCGGCGCGCAGTCCGCGTCGGTGGGCAGGACCGCCGTCACGGTGTCGTCACGAAGCCGGTAGAGGTTCCACCAGCCCGTTCGGTCGGACATGAAGTACAGCAGTCCGTCCGGCCCCCAGGCCGGCTGGAGCACGGACTCCGAGGAGCTGCCCGCGACGACCCGGCCCGCTCCAGGGCGACCGGAACGGATGTCGGCCAGCAAGAGACGGCAGCTGTCCCACGGCATCTGGTCCCGGCCCCACTCCAGGTACGCCAGGGCATCCCCTGCGAGCCGGGGACAGGAGAGGAACTCGGAGGAACGAACCAGGACCTGAACGTTTCCGGCCGGAGTCACCGCGATGATCTCGTCCGCAACGCCGTTGCCCCGAACCGCGAACACACCGCCGTCCGGGCTCGGAGTGAGGTCGCCGTAGGTTTCGGAGCCACGGACGGGCACGATTCTGTCCGGCGTGCGGCCGGGCGGTTGGCGGAAGAGGGAGCCGCCGTCACCGACGAACCACACCGCGTCCTCCACCACGGCGAAACTGCCACCACCGTAGGCGTGGAGCTCGCTCCCGACCGAGAAGTCGGATGGCGTCACCGCGAAGGCCTTGCCAGATCGCTCCGCGCACATCACGCGCCGGACCCCACCGTGATCGGGGTCGGACTGCAGCCACCACAGCGAGCCTGCCACAGCCTGGAGTTCGTCGTACGCGACGACCTTCCGCGCGACCCACGCGGGTGACAGCCCTGTGTCCTGAGTCCTCATGGAAGGGATCCTGCCGAATCAGGACGGTAAGTGCCACCATTGCAAAGTGACCGGTACACGACGTCCGGATGCCCGGATTCTCAGCGCTGCCGCCCGGGTCCGACTTCAGGCGGCAGCGCTGGGTTGGCTCGGCGCCCGTCGCTACATGGCGGCCGCGATCGGGCTGGCTGTCAGCTCGCTGATGCTCTCGTCCGCCTTGCGGGTGTGGTAGATCAACGGGCGCAAGTCGGTGGGCATTTCGGCGGAGCGCCGGAGCAGGAGGACGGAGCCCATGATGGAGTCGTGCCACAGGACCGGGGCGGCGACGGAGTCCCAGCTGGGCATGCACTCCTGGCGGCCGACTCCGAAGCCGAGGCGGCGGATCTCGTCGAGGGAGGCGTTCAGGGCGCCGGTGCGTAGGGAGCGGGAGACGGAGACGACGTCCTCGGCGGACATGCCGACTTCGGCGGGGTCGATGTCGCCGATGACGTAGTCGGTGCACAGGCGCTTCGCGCCGCCGAAGGGCGAGAGCACGTACAGCAGGGCGAGACCGCCGGTGGCGGCGTGGAGGCGTTCGAGGATCGTGTGGGTCGAGGCAGCGCCGGGGGAGTGGGCCGTGGCCTGGACACCGGCGTGGGCGGTCCCGGCCCCCTCGCACGACCATACGGAGAGGCCAATCACCGTTAGAGGGTGTTCGATAGGGGACGCCCAGCAACCTGTTCCCGCATGCGAACGAGTAGGCGACGGCGGCACTGGAGGCCACCGGGACGGACGCAACCGAGTTGCGAGAGCGCCTGTCGCACCCGCCGGCGCCCAGCCTGATCGCCGAGGCGGCCGGGCTGCCGCAGGCCGAGTTCCTCTGCTCCCGGGATCGCCATCGTGTTCGCTGTGACGCCGCCCTCCGGGCCGGGGAGGACCCGGACGTCAGGCACGCTCGGTCCGGCGCTGATCTGCAGGCCGGCCAGGTCCAGGGCCCGTTTGAGGCGGGGCGGGATCCGCTCGGCGCGCGGTCTCCACGCAGCCGGGACACCGGCCGGATGCGGCTGCCCTGTGCCGCCCGCGGCGGACCGTCGTCCCGGGCGTGTGCGAACTCGTGCGGGAGAGGCGCTTTCGGTGGGGTTCGGTGGCAGCATGGTTCGCGGCAATCAGCCACCAACTCTTCAGGGGGAAAAGATGATTGGGATGCGCGCCGCTGTCCGCCTCGCCGCCGTGGCCGCCGTCGCCGCCGGCAGTCTGGGCCTCACCACCGGGGTGGCGTCGGCTGACGCCACCTACCCCGCCAACGTCCCGGGCTGTGCCGGAGGCATGAACGCCCAGTACTACAACGGGCACGACTGGGTGCAGGGCTACGTCATCTCCACCACGGGCAACTACTGTACGGTCAACCTCCAGCAGTCGAACGGCCGCTGGTCCAGCGCATACAGCAACGTCCGGGGCGAGGAGCACTACACCCTCCAGCTCCAGGACTCCGGGATCACCTCGTACGTCGTCGTGTGCAACACCGACCTCGGCCGGTGCGCCACCAGCGCCTCGTACTGACGGACGCCGCCGTTCGGATCGCCGTCGCCGGCGGCGGGCGGTAGCTGCCCGACAACTCGGCTTGTTCGATGGGTAGTTGTGTCACGTGGCCGGTTCGAGTGAGCCACGAGCGGTTCACGCGGGTGCTCGGCCGGTTCTCCCGGCCGAGCACCCGCTGCGGCGCTGCGACCGCCGGCGGCCCGGCTCTCCGCTGCCGGATGCCGACTGCGCGTCCGTCGACGAACACCTCTCCGCTGTCATCGTCGCCGCCCTCCGTTCCCGTCGCCTGGCCGCTGCCCCGCGCCGGCCCCCGCGCATTGCTGCGGGCCTTCGGCGCCCTGGTAGCGACCGTCGAACCGGTTCTCGGCGTCAAGGAGTTCGAGGCCTGGGCGGGTCCCGGCGCGGCGCCGGTCGCCGGCCGAGGGTCCTATCCCGCCCCAGCCCGGCCGCACGGGGGCCGTCACCGTCGAGGGGGGATCGGCGGATCCACTTGATCGTGCGGGAATTCTCGCACTATCATCGTGCGAAAATAACCGCACGATGCGAAGGTGGTTCCCATGGCACCGGCACGGGTGTACGAACACCCCGAGACCGACGAGATCGCCATCCCGCGCGTGCTGTTCGCACTGAGCGAGCCACTGCGGCTGTCGATGGTGCGCACGCTCGCGGAACGCGGCGAGGTGGACAGCATCGAACTGGGGCCGGACCTCCCACGCTCGACGCTCACCCACCACACCAGCCTCCTGCGCGAGACCGGGGTCGTCTTCGTCCGCGCCGAAGGACGCAAGTGCATGATCCGGCTGCGCCGTGACGACCTGGACAAGCGGTTCCCCGGCCTCATCGACACGGTCCTCGCCGGGTACCAGGAAGCACCTCCCGCGAGGGAGGACGCGTGATCCGCCGCCTCTGGCCACTGGTCGCCGCCGCCGTCGCGCTGGGCGTCGACGCCTACGTCCTCGCCGGAGTGCTGCCCTCGATCGCCGACTCGCTCGCCACCACCGTCGCGGCGGCCGGCCTGGGGGTCACGGCCTTCACGGCGGCGTACGCCCTGGCCGGGCCGCTGCTGTCGGGAACGCTGACCCGGGGGAGCACCGCCGGGGCGCTGCTGATCGCGCTGGGCGTGTTCAACCTCGGCAACCTCCTGACCGCGCTCTCGCCGAGCCTCGAAGTGTTCCTCGCCTCGCGGGTGGTGGCCGGAGCCGGCGCGGGCGTACTCACCGCGGTGGCGACCGCCACCGCCGCCGCGATGGCCTCCGACGCCGAACGGGGCCGCGCCATGGCCGTCGTGACCTTCGGTCTGTCCACCGGGACGGTCGCCGGAGTGCCGATCGGGATGCTCATCGGCGACCGGCTGAACTGGCGGTGGACCATGGGCCTGGTCGTCGCCGTCGGGCTCCTCGGCATGGCCGCGCTGGCGGCCAGGGCACGCACGATCCCGCCGCTGCCCGCCTCACGAGGCCCCGCGTTCGCGGTGCTGCGCTCACCGAAGTCACTCGTCGGGATCGCCGCCGCCTTCCTCCTCGGCGCGGCCAGCCTCGGGCTTTACACCTATCTGCTGCCGATGGCCGAAGCCCGCGGGCTCCGGGACTGGGGCTTCGCGCTGGTGTGGGCCTGGGGCATCGGCGGAGTCGCCGGCTCCGCCCTGGTCGGCAGGGCCCTGGACGCGTTCGGGCCCCGCGTGCTGCTCATCGCCCTGCCAGCCGTGCTCCTGGGCGGCTTCGCCGCTTTCTGGCTCTTCACCGCCCCGGCGGTGTGGCTCGGCGCGGCGGCCCTGTGGGGCGCGGCGGGATGGGCGAGCGTCCCTACACTGCAACAGGCCCTCACCGGGGACCGGCCCGAGGAGGCGATGCCGATCGTCGCGTTCCAGATGGCCGCCATGTACCTCGGCTCCGCCACCGGGGCCGCCGCGGGCAGCAGCCTGCTTGCCCACGGCGCCGACCCGCGCGAACTGCCGGCCTGGGCCCTGCTGCCCACGGCTCTGGCGCTGCTGCTCACCGGATGGCTCAGCATCATCGCGCTGCGCGCCCGGCGCCACGCGACCGGCCTCGCGTGCGAGGCCGTGGCCGCGGGCCCGGCGCAGCCGCCGGAGGGGCCACTCCTCAGCCCGTAGGAGCCCGGGCCCGGTGGCCCTGTGCCTCCGGGCCCGATGCCTTACCTACCCCTCCCCGCCGCGGCCTGCTCCGTCCCGCCCGGCTCCGTCGGCGTCTCGGAGGCGATCGTGCCGTCCAGGCGGATGCCGCGGGTCGAGGCCCACATCACCAGGGCGCTGCCGCACACCACGGCGCAGTCGGCGAGGTTGAAGACCGGCCAGTGCGGCAGCTGGATCCAGTCCACGACGAGTCCCTGCCCCGGGGAGGGGGCCCGGAACAGCCGGTCGACGAGGTTTCCGGCCGCCCCGGCGATGACCAGCCCGAAGGCGACCGCCCAGAAGCGGGTGCGGATCCGGGGCGACACCACGAGCAGGAGGACGATGACCGTCGCCTTCACCGCGGTGAAGAACCATGTGTTCCCCGCGCCGAAGGAGAACGCTCCACCCGAGTTGAAGACCAGCGTGAACTTCAGGAGCCCGCCGAGCGCCTCGGTCGGATCGGACCCCGAGAAGTCCGTCAGCGCCATCTGTTTGGTGAGGAAATCCGAGGCCAGCAGCGCGAGTGCCACGGCTGCCATGGTTCCCAGCCGTCGAGGTGTGTCATGGGGAGAGGAAGCTCCTCGCGCAACCCGTGGGCGCAGTAAGCGAGTCATGGCCGCATTCTAGGTGCCGATGACTCGTGCACGTGTGCTCCCGGGAGCGGGAGCGCATCGTCGGAACGGGTGCGCACCGTCGGAACGGGTGCGCACCCCGGCCGTTGCCGGGCCGCAGCGCCCCGGACGCGCCCCGGACGAGCCCCGGACTCCTTCTCCGGGGCGCCGCGGAGGATCAGAACTGCCAGGCGGCGTCGTCGGCGATCGCCAGGAGGGCGGCCTCGGCCAGGGCGGCGTCCGGGTGGTCGGTCCACTGCTGGAGGGTCACCGTACGGCCGTCGGCGCGCTGGAGGCGGACGTACTGGGAGGTGCTGCCGCTCCGCGGGTCGGTCAGCGTCACGGCCTCGCCGCGCGCGCCGGAGGGGAGGTCGACCAGCCGGCAGTTGTTGCGCGGGGCGGCCTCCTGCGGGCTGGGCACCCCGGGGCGGGCGGTGACGACGGGCAGGGCGATGGCGGCGCAGAACGGCACCTTCGGGGCGTCGGCGGTGCGGTCGGCGCCGCCGACGAAGTCCACCGGGCCGGCCGGGGACTGCCAGGCGACCCGGAAGCTGCGGCCCGGGATGTCGCCGGCGCGCACGGTCGTGGGGCCGGCCGGGAGCAGACCGGCCAGGGTGGCCGCCAGGTGCTCGCTGGTCCAGTCGGTGGCGTGGCCGCTGCCGGGGCCGAAGGAGTCCGGGCGCAGCGGTTCGGCGCTCGCGCCCGCCGAGCCGGCGAGGGCGAGCGGGCCGGTCAGCGGGTCGGCGGCCGCCACCGCGGTGTCCGTGGCGGGCGCGTCGGTGGCGGGCACGGTGGCCACCAGGGCGGCCAGGGCCGCGGTGGCGGCCACCGCGGTGCCGGCGCGGACGGCCAGCCGGGTGCCGTGGACGCGGCGTCCGGCCGCGACCGCCGCGTCCACCGTGCCGGGTCGCAGCGGGGGTTCGGCGCCGAGCCCGGTCGCGAGGAGGGGGCGCAGGTCGTCCTGCGGGTCGAGGGCGTCGTGGTGGGTCACAGCAGTTCCTTCAGGGGAGTGGGGTGGGTGGCGAGTTCGTCGAACGGGTCGGTGTCGCCGAGCAGGGTGCGCAGTCTGGTGAGCGCGCGGGCGGTGTGGCTCTTGACGGTTCCGGCGGTGCAGCCGAGGGCCTTGGCGGTGTCCGCGATGTCCAGGTCGGCCCAGAACCGCAGGACCACCACCGCCCGTTGACGCGCCGGCAGGGCGGCGAGCGCGGTGCGGACCTGGAGGCCGAGCGAGGGGTCGGTGCCCGGGCCGGGCCGGTCGGGCAGCGCGGGTGTCGGGTCCTCCCGTCGCCAGCGGCGCCGGGTGTGGTCGATGCAGGTGCGGGTCAGTACGCGGTGGGTGTAGGCCTCCAGGTTGGCGATCCGGTGCCGTCTTCCCCACGCCGCGTACAGCTTGGTCAAGGCGGTCTGCGTGATGTCCTCGGCGTGGTGCCAGTCGCCGCACATCAGGTACGCGGTCCGCCGCAGGTGCGGCAACCGCTCCTCGGCGAAGCCGCGGAACTCCTCCAGGTCTGCGCTGCGCACAGGGCGTGCCTCCGTTCGTCTCTGCCCACTCCGACGGAGCCCACCCGGTGCCGGGATGTCACGGGTGGCGAAGAAATTTCGCAGGTCGCGCGAGGCGGGACGGTCCGTCGGTTCCGGAGGGCGGGAAGGTCCGCTGGGTTTCTGATCATCGGATGACATCCTCCGCTGCCTTCCGTTCCGTCGATTCCTCGACAGAACCGGTGAGCGGCCCCGGGATCCGTGGTGCCGCCCGATGGAGAGGACACCTGTGCGAGGAACCCGCAGGAACGACGTACCCGGGCAAGGCCCACGGGCGGCCCGGCGGTGGCCGGCCGCCGTGCTGGGCGCGGCACTGGTCGCCTCGTCGGCCGCCCCGGCCGGCTGGGCCGCCGCCGACCCCGCCCCCGCCCCCGCCCCCGACCCCGCCCCCGCCCCCGCTCCGGCGCCCGACACGGCTCTCGCCCCGGCGGCCGACGGACCGGCACCGGGCCGCCCGGTCCAGGTCACCCTGGTCACCGGCGACACGGTTACCGCCCGGATCGGCGGCGACGGCGCCGTGACGCTGCTGGGCGTGCGGCCCGGCCCGGGCCGCGAGGACGTGACCTTCCTCCGGCGCTCCGGCGCGCCCGGCTCACTGAACCTCGTCCCCTCGGACGCGGCCGAACCGCTGGACTCCGGACGGCTGGACCCCCGGCTGTTCGACGTCGCCGGGCTGATCGCCCAGGGCTACGACGACGCGCACACCCCCGACCTGCCGCTGATCCTGGGCTCGGAGCACGCCGGCGTCCCGGGCTTGGTCCCGGGCCTGGCCCCGGCCCTCGCCGCGGCCGCGCCGCCCGCCGGCGCCACCTCCGTCCGGGCGCTGGAGAGCGTGCACGGCGCGGCCCTGCGCACCCCGAAGGCACGGGCGGGCGAGCTGTGGCAGCTCGTCGCGCGCCCGGGCGCCGGCCTCGCCGCGGGCGGCGCGGGCCCGGCGGGCGGCGTGGACAAGGTGTGGCTGGACGGCAAGGTCACCGCGGCGCTCGACCGCTCGACCGCCCAGATCGGCGCCCCGCAGGCCTGGAACTCCGGCTGGACCGGCAAGGGCGTCAAGGTCGCGGTGCTCGACAGCGGCATCGACCGGGGCCACCCCGACGTGGCCGCCTCCCTCGGCGAGACCGCCGACTTCACCGGGCCCGCCGCCGCGCCGGTGAACGCCGACCCGGACGGACACGGCACCCACGTCGCCTCGATCGTCGCCGGCACCGGGGCCGCCTCCGACGGCCGGTTCAAGGGCGTCGCCCCCGACGCCGAGCTACTGGTCGGCAGGGTCCTGGACGACGAGGGCAACGGCCAGGAGTCCTGGGTGCTCCAGGGCATGGAGTGGGCCGCGGCCCGCGCACCGATCGTCAACCTGAGCCTCACCGGCCCCCCGACCGACGGCACCGACCCGATGGCCAGGGCCGTCGACACGCTCTCCGCCCGCTACGGGACCCTGTTCGTCGCCGCCGCCGGCAACAGCGGCCGCCCCGGCACCGTCGGCACCCCCGGATCGGCCGACGCCGCCCTGACGGTGGGCTCCGTCGACCGGGACGGCACCCTCGCCCCGACCTTCAGCCGGGGCCCGCGCGTCGGCGACCAGGCCGTCAAGCCGGACCTCACCGCGCCCGGCGTCGCCATCGTCGCCGCCCGGGCCGCCGGAACCGACGGCCAGGAACCGGTCGGCGACCGGTACACGGCCATCTCCGGCACCTCCATGGCGGCCCCGCACGGGGCCGGGGCCGCCGCCCTGCTCGCCCAGCAGCACCCCTGGTGGAAGGGCCCACAGCTCAAGGCGGCGCTCACCTCCACCGCGGCGCCGGCCGCCGGCCAGAGCGCGTACGAGCAGGGCGCCGGTCGCGTCGACCTCGCCCGGGCCACCGTCCAGCAGGTGTACGCCACCGCCGAGGGCACCGGGATCCGCCTGGAAGGCCCGCCCGGCGGCGAACCGCTCACCCGCACCATCGAGTACCACAACGACGGCCAGGCCCCCGTCACGCTGGACCTGACCGTCGACAGCACCGCGGCGGCGGGCGCGGCACCCGGCGCGTTCACCGTCACCCCCGCCCGCCTGACCGTCCCAGCAGGCGCCGCGGCGTCGGCCACCCTGACCGTCGATCAGGCCCGCGTCCCCTCCGGAGCGTCACTGACCGGACGGGTGCACGCCACCGCGCCCGGCGAGGCCGCCGTCACCACCGCCTACGCGCTCACCCGCGAGGCCGTGCGCCACGACATCACCGTGACAGCCGTCGACCGCAACGGGGCGCCACTCGGGCCGGGCAGCTGGAACACCCGGTCGACGATCAGACTGGTCAACGTGGACACCCACGACACCCACCCGCTGGAGTTCACCGTCGGCACCGCCACCGCCCGCGTGCCCGAGGGCCGCTACAACCTCGGCGGAGAACTGGTCACCCCCGCCGCAGGCACCACACCCCGCACCGCGACCCTCTTCCTACAACCCGAACTGGACCTGCGCGCCGACACCCGGCTCACCGTCGACGCCCGCCAGGGCCGCCAACTGACCGTCACCGTCCCCGGCCGGGCCACCACCGGCTGGTCCCTCGCCGCCGGCTACTGCCACCGCCCCACCGGGAGCACCGATACCAGCGACTGCACGGACTCCCTCGCCTCCCTGACCCGCCCCGGCAACCTGTACGTCATCCCCAGCACCCGGCCCACCACCGGCCGGCTCGACTTCGTCACCCAGAGCATCCAGGAAGGCCCGGCCACCCCAAACGGCCGACTGCCCGACCGCTACGACCTGCTGGTCCACACCACCGGCGGGCTGCCCGACCCGGCCCTGACCGTCGAACCCGGCGAACTCGCCACCCTCAACACCCGCTACTTCGCCCAAGGATCGGGCACCGCAGGCGACTTCAGCAGCTTCGCGTCCGCCGGCGGCCTCGGCCTCTTCAGCATCGGCCAACCCACCTTCGCCCTGCCGGCCACCCGCACCGAGTACTACACCGTCAAGGACCAGCACCGCGAGACGACCTTCGGCCGGAACATCGGCCCCGGCGGCGAGATGCGACCCTCCGCCGCCACCAGCCAGTCCGGCACGGTCCGCTGCCCCGCCGGCGCGACCTGCGCGGAACGCTGGAACGCCGCCGTCATCGGCCCCGGCCTGACCCAAGGCAAGGACCGCGCCACCATGGCCCGCACCAGCGACAACTACCTCACCGTGGCCCCGCAACTGTTCACCGACGCCTCCGCCGGCCACGTCGGCTCCCCATGGCCGCTACGGCTGGACGACACCGTCCGCCTCGAACTGGAACGCGACGGCCAGCACACCGGCGGCAGCGACCGCGAGCAGGCCCGCTTCGCCGTGCCCGCCGGCGACGCCACCTACCGGCTCACCGCCAAGGCCATACGCTCCGAACCCTGGGCGACGCTCTCCGGCACCGTCGAGGCAGCCTGGACCTTCCACTCCGCCCCCGTCACCCCCGGCCCCGACGGCCACACCCGCAGCACCGCGCTGCCGCTCGACGTCATCCGCTTCACCGCCCCCGTCGACCCGGACAACCAGGTGCCGCGCCGCCGGCACACCCTGCTCGCCGCCATCGAACGCCAAAGCGGCGCCCCGGCCTCGGCCACCGCACACCTGAGCGTGCAGGCCTCCTTCGACGACGGCGCCACCTGGCACGACACCCCCCTCACCCCCGCCGACGGCGGCCACCGCGTCACCGTCGACCCGCCGCCGGGCACCGCAGGCTTCGTCTCCCTCAAGGCCACCGCCCGCGCCGCCGACGGCGCCACCGTCGAACAGACCGTGCTGCGCGCCTACCGCCTGGCACCCTGACGGCCCGCCGATGGCCCCCGCGCGAAGGCGCCGTTGCCGGGCTGCGCCGTGCTGTGCCGTCCTTGACCAGCCCCCGCCCGCCGGCGCGGGTGCCTGCGTGCCAGGGGCTGCCCCGGCTGCCTGCGATGCAGCGGTCAGGTGCTGCTCCGGCTGCGCCGAGCGCTCGGGGGTGCCGTGGTCCACCTCAGTTCGGGTACGCCCCCCGCGGCGGGGGCCACGGAGCAGACGACCAGAACATCGCCGGCGAGCGCCATGACAGACGTGTGCCCCTGACAGGTCAGCGCTCGACCGATCAGGCGCTCGCCCTGGACGACGAGTTCGGTGTCCGTCGCAGGCGTGGCCGTGACGTCCTGCAGCGCTCTCTCCATGAGCTGCGGCATGCGCAGACCGGCGCGATCACCCGTCGCTCGCAGGCACTGGGCGATGAACCGGGCGGCAGACGCCTCATGGTGCATGCGTGGTGGTGGTGCGCCCTGCCCGGGAGCGGGTCGGATGGTCTCCACCGAGGCCATCGGAAGGGAAGACCTGGTGTACGCGATCTCGACCATCATCGGAGTTCCGTCGCAGGCTCCCCAGTCGATGTTCCACATCCAGGTTTCGTCAGCCGATGCGAGATCGGCGACCGGCCTTCCGAGGCTCTTGAGGACTTCCCCTGGAAGGGGCTTCCCTCCGTCGCCAGCGTGACTGTTTCCACTCGTGAAGAACACATCCAAACCCATCGAAGTAGGTAGGGAGGGGCGGGGGGGGGGGCCCGCGGGGGGCCCCCCCCCCCCCCCCCCCGCCGGAAACCCCGGCCCCCCCCCGAAGCCGGGGACGCCCGGGGGGGGGCGCGGGCGCACCCGGCGGGGGGGGGGCA
>NZ_JBHTWX010000021.1:0-83496 GCF_042792155.1 Kitasatospora sp. NPDC056651
GGACCAGGGCGGCCCACCATCTTCCGAGGGGTGGTAATCCGCTGGCGCGCGTCTACGTGATCTACTCACCGTCTGAAACCAAGCGGTGTTGCGACGACCCCTTGAACCCAAGAAGTTCTCCCCCGCCCCGGCCTTGACGCGCTTCTACTGCTCCGCCCCGCTGAGAGCATCGGGAAGGAGCTCCAAAGGGCTAACTGGCGCCGAAGGCTGAACGGGCGAGCCGCCCGTGGCTCCGGGGAGGGCGCCGACTCTGCCCCTGGGCCCGGCTGAAACCATGTTCGCCTCCGTCTGGGTGACCGGCCGGTTGAGGAACTTGCCTGCGATGGCGACAGCCGGAGCGACGAGCGCGAAGGCCAGCCAGATCTTCGCGGTGTTGCCGTCCTTGCCCAGCAGGTAGGCGACTCCGAGCACGGTGGTCATCGCGACATAGGCCAGCACGGAGTCGAAGCACTGATGGATTCGCTCGTCCCTCTCGTGCAGTCGCTGCCGCTCATCGTTCCAGGCCAGGATCATGTTGGCCTTGCCGGCGCCGTTCAGACCGCTGGGCTTCACCTTGTTCTCGAGAAAGTCCCAGAGTTCCTGGTCTTCACGCTTTCGTGTCATCGCTCCCCTTGCCGCAGGTCACGAGCCAGCTCGGCGACGATGGTTCGCTGCCGACGGCGGGCGGCCTCTCGCCGTTGAACCCTGTCCCCCAGAAGCTGCGTGACAAACCCCAAGACGGCGGTGCCGGTGGAACCGACTGCGACAAGCATGTGGATCTTCCCCATAGTGAACTCACCTCCCAAGTAAGGCAGTTGATATGGAATTGATCTATCCGGATCAGTGGAGCATCGAGCTCCGACGGGGAAACGGCCCTGCCATGCGGAAAGTTCGAGGTTCGGTCGTTTTCATCAAATTGGGTGACCCACTCCGGGCATTCCGAGGGTGACCATAGACCGGCGGGCAAGCCACGCGGCTTCGGCCTGCTTGGTGCGGACGAAGGTCAGGGTCAGGTCGATGCCTTCGATCTCACCGAGCCACTGCTCGTCCTCGGCGCGTTTGCGGCGGAGGATCAGACCCTTCTCGATCTCGGCGAGCCTGGGGAACATCCCGGGGTTGACCTGGAACATGGGGCAGCGAATGCAGGCTTATCCGAACTAAACCAACTGGCTGACTGGTTGGACGGATCGCAGTCGAGTTACTGAAAGTAGTGGGCGGAAATCTTGGTACTTGGCGGCATCCGAGCGTGTCGCGCTGTGGCACGGCCACGGTCATCGAGGTCGCGCCACCTTGCGCCTGAGCCCACTTCACGGGTGTCCAGGTACGAGAGCACCGAGCACCCATGGCCGTCATTGCTTATCGGAGCTCAGGCAGTGGCCCGGAGTTCTTCGGGTAGCAGCCCTCTTCAAGCCGGAAGAGGTACTTCCGGAGGTCCGAGCCGAGCCCTTCAGTGATGTAGGCGGCAAAGTCCCTCAGCCCCTCCGCGGCTTCCCGCTCGTCGGACCTGTCGCTGGACGACCATCTGGGCAGGAGGGACTCCAGGTACTCGGTGACCCGCCCACGGTCGCGCCACCAGTCCCGAACAGCCTCGGATGTCCATCGGCTGTCACCGTCGCAGGCATAGCCGCGGTACGGATCTTCCTGGGCTGCTGTCACCAGGTTCAGGACCTCGGCCGTGGTCACCGGCTGGCGATACACATATTCACCGAAGTACTCGCCGCCGTAGAGCACATGACGCGGTGCGTGCAGCCGGCCCGTCCAACAGTTGTCGGCGATGCCGGTGTAGAAGGGGCCAGGAACGTTCAACCAGAGCCGGTCCTCCCAACGCCCGCCGAAGGACGTCTCGGGCTCGCCTTCTGGAAGCGCCGCTATCGGTTCCCAGCACAACTCTTCGTAGGTCATCCGCGAAGCTTAGGATCCGATGGGAAGGATCTCTCAACGTCGGCGCTGCTTCGTCCGGTGTCGCGTCGGATGTCGGGCATGCCGAGGTGGACCGTGGACGGCTGAGTTTCACGCTCGCGCATGGCCTCCAGCTTCTGCGCGGCGGCGGCCATGGTGGACCGGGTCCGGACCGACCTGGTGCGGGTCGCCGGCGACCTGGACCGCCTGCTCGCCGGGCGCCCCCTCCACCGCACCCCGCCCGGTACGGTCCCGCCGGTCCGCTTCACCCCCGCCGCCCGCCCCTCTCTCCGGGGCTGGACCGCCGCAGTGCCCGGCCTGGCCGCCGCCCTGCTGCTCCTGTGGCTGCTTCCGATCCGGCACGTTGTCGCCCTCGCGCGCCGCGGCCCGCCTTCCCGGGCGCCCGGCCCGCGTGGCCGACACCGAATCCGTCCTGGCCGGGGTGCGCGCCGCCGGGACCTGGCGGCCCGGCCGGGTCGCCTGCCTGGAGGAATCCCTCGCCGTCCACCTCGGCTCTGCCCTCACCGGCCGGCCCGTCCGCTGGGTGCTGGGGGTCCGGTTCGCGCCACGCGGCGCCCACGCCTGGGTCGTCGCCGACGGGCACGTGATCGGCCAGGAGGAAGCGGACCGCGTCTGGCCGTACCTGGCCGTCCTCACCACCGGCTGATCGAACATGCGATGGAACGGGGGTATGGCCGTGTCCACCCGTATGGGTGAAGCGTTGCGGCAGATGTGACAGACACACAGCTCCACACCAACGCCCCCCGCACCCCAGCTCTGGAGCGGATCGGAAACCTGCTGCGCCGCCGGCGCCCGGCACCCGGTCCGCTCCCCGCCTGGACGCTCGGCAGTGAGCGGCACGAAGACCGCGCCGACGGCCTGCTCACCATGACCCGCACCCTGCCCCGCCTGGCCCGCATCGCCCTGGGCCTGGCCTGGCAGGCCGACCGCACCGCGCTGCTGCGCCTGTTCGACCTCCAGCTCGCCGCCGGGGCGCTGACCGCCGCCGCCCTCCACCTCACCCGCACCGCGCTCGCGGTGCTCTTCGCGGTGGGCGCCCCGCTGGACCGGCTCGGCCGCGCCGAAGGCGCCCTGCTCGCGCTGGCCGCCGTGGCCGCCGCCCGCTCGCTGGCCTCCGCCGGCACCCTCGCCCAGGCCGCCCGGCTCGGCCCGGCCGTCGACAGCCGCGCCGAACTCGCCTACCTGGAGGCCGCCACCCGCGTCCCCCTCGCCGCCTACGACAACACCGCCTGGTGCGACCACGGCGAAGCGGCCAACAGGGCCGCCAAGGACGCACACACCGTCCTCGACTCCCTCACCTCCGTGACCGGCGCGGTCCTCGGCATCGCCGCGGCCGGCGGCATCCTGACCGGCCTCGACCCGCTGCTGCTGCCCCTGCTGCTGCTCGCCGTCGTGCCCAGGGCCTGGGCCGCCGCCGGCGCCGCCCAGGCCGCCCACCGCGCCGACCGGCACGCCGTCGGCGACCGCCGCACCCGGCACATCCTGATGTACCTCGCGTCCGGGCGTAGCACCGCGCTCGACGTGCGCGCTGGCACTATGCGGCCATGGCTGCTCGGCCAGTACCGGGACGTCAGCCGCCGCCTGGAGGACCACACCGCGCGGATCGGCCGGGACACCGCGCTGCGCCAGCTCGGCGGCGACGCCCTGGCCGGCGCCGCCGCGCTCGGGGTGTATGGGGCGCTGCTGTGGCTCACAGTCCACGGCCGGGTTCCCACCGCCGACGCCGCCACCGCCCTCATCGCCGTCCAGACCAGCCGGGCGCTCCTGAACGGCCTGGCCACCGGGCTGGCCACCACCTACCGCATGGGCCTCTACCTGGGCGACTGGGCGGACTTCCTCGCCGACGCGAAGGCCCGCACCGCCCTTCCGGCCGCCCCCGCCCCGGTCCCGGTGAACCCCGCCGTCATCCGCGCCGACCGGGTCACCTTCGCGTACGAGGGAGCAGCCGCTCCGGTGCTGACTGGTATCTCCCTGGCCGTCCGCCGCGGGGAGGTCCTGGCGATCGTCGGCCACAACGGCGCCGGGAAGTCGACCCTGGCCAAGCTGCTCGCTGGCCTCTACCCGCCGACCAGCGGCACCGTGACCTGGGACGGCACCGACCTGACCGCTGTCGATCCGGACGAGCTGTTCTCCCGCGTGGCGATGCTGCCCCAGGACATCGCCCGCTGGCAGGCCACCCTCCGGGAGAACATCACCCTGGGCCAGGGCGACCAGGGCGACGGGGCCGTTCTCGCCGCAGCTCGCGCCGCGGGTGCCACCGAGGTCATCGACTCGCTGCCCGATGGCTTGGAGACCCACATCCGGCCCTCCCAGTCCGGCGGCCGGGACCTCTCCGGGGGGCAGTGGCAGCGGATCGCCGCCGCCCGCGCCTACGCCCGCAACGCGCCGCTGCTGATCTGCGATGAACCGACCAGCGCGCTCGACCCACGGGCGGAGCAGGCCGCCTACGACCGTATCCGCGAGCTCGCCGCCGGCCGGACCGTCATCCTGATCACGCACCGCCTGGGCTCGACCCAGCACGCGGACCGGATCGTCGTCCTCGACCACGGCCGCATCCTGGAGGAGGGCGGGCACCACGAACTGTTGGCCGCCGGCGGGGAGTACGCGGCGATGTGGACCACCCAGGCGCGCGCCTTCGCCCCTGTCCCGTAGCCGCGGCCGATGCCGGTGGCGCGCCTGGCCGACAACCAGCCGGCCAGGCGGGTCTGCAGCACGTCGGCCAGCTCGGCCGGGGACTGCCCGAAGGAGCGGACCGCACCGGCGGAGGCGGTGGGGAACCGGCTGTTCATCGGGTCATCCCCGTGCCGAGGACCGGGCGGTGAGCCTGGCCGCGATGCCGCTGCGGTCCACCAGGCGTAGGCGCTCTCGAACTCCTCCCACAGCCGCCGGGCTCCGTACTGGCGCACCTGGTGCTCGTGCTCGCCGTCGCGGAACGTCGTCGCCGACCAGGCCGGTTCGGTCAGCGAGTACAGCCACAGAGTGCGGGCGCCGTCGTCGTGCGGCTGGACCGCGTGCGTGACGCCGTCCAGGAGAAGCCCATCAGGAAGGTGAAGGCCGCGTGCCGGCCGTGCTCGGGCGGCGTGGTCGCCGTGCTGCTCTCGGCAAGGGTGCCTCCGCCTCCAGGCGGCTCGGGCCAGGTGAGGCGCTGGGAGCGCAGCTTCATGAACTCCACCGGCGCCAGGAAGCTGCCCGACGCGGTGCCGTCGCCGTGGACCGTCAGGCGCAGCAGGACGTCGAGGTTGCTGTAGTGGGTGCCCCAGGGGGTGAGGATGAGGGCGCCGGGACGGGCCTGGCGGATCCAGGCGTGGGGGACCTCGCGCAGTGCGCAGGTGCCAAGCCGGTTGCGGATCCTTGCGCCTCCACCGTTCCGCTCGGCTGACGAGACGTCAAGATCGCGCGGGAGCGGCCGGGTGGTACGCGTCGGGCGGGCCGGCCCGGTGAGGCAGTGGAACTCGTCGCTGGTGATCAGGTCGCCGAGTTTCTCGCCGCGGGCGATAGCCTCCTCGGATTCGACCTCGTCGCGGAACCCGGAGTCGGAGGTACCCAACGGTGGAGTCGGGTATTGGAACTGCCGGAATACCTTCACGGTGGAAGCCTACGATCATGGCCAACCCGGACCGGAAGAGTGGCTCCGGTTCGGCCATGTCCGGAGCGTTCGGCAAGGGAGTGTTTCGAAGTGCGGTGAGGACCGCGCAGCCACAAGATGGGCATCCCTGTCACGGGCAGCGCGTCGACCGGGTTCAGGATCCCGAGGTGTTGACCGAGATCATTCTCGCGAACGGCACTGTGGACTGGGGGGCTGGCATCGGCCTTACCCGGAGGCTACGTTGGCAGCCATGACTACCGGGACGGCATTGCGCCACACACGGATTGGTGACCCGGTGCTCTTCTGAGCGCCGTACGGGCCGGTGCCGGCCCGCTGTTCGATCGAGGATCTTGCGCTGCTGCGCGGGCTCCACCTCCGTCGTGTTGATCACAGGCTCGACACGTCAACCACGACAGGAGAATTCATGCCCACCAAGATGCTGCAGATTCCCACCGCGGACGGCCAGGCCGACGCGTTCGCCGCCTTCCCCGACGGTGGCGGGCAGCACCCGGGGGTGCTGATGTACCCGGACGGCTTCGGCATCCGGCCCGTGCTGCGGGAGATGGCCCGCGAACTGGCCGGGCACGGGTACTACGTGCTCGTCCCCAACCTCTTCTACCGGCACGGCCCGGCACCGGTGATCGAACTTCCCGAGCACATCGGAGAAGAGGTCCGGCCCGCGGTCTTCGCCCAGCTGATGCCCTTGATCGAGGCGCACACCACAGAACGTGTCCTGAGCGACGCCGACGCCTACCTCAGGTTCCTCACCGCTCAGCCCGAGGTCGGTGCCGGACCGGTCGCGGTGACCGGCTACTGCATCGGCGGCCTCCTGGCGACGCGCACCGCAGCAGCCCACCCAGGCCAGGTAGCTGCCCTCGCCGCATTCCACGGCCCGGTGGGAGTCGACGGACCCGACAGCCTCTCCAAGCTCACCGCCGTGGTCCACTTCGGCCACGCCGAGAGCGACTTGACGCCCGAGGCCCTCGGCGGGCTCAACCAGGCCCTGGATGCCGCAGGTGTCAGCTACACCTCCGAGATCTACCCCGGCACCATCCACGGCTTCACCATGTCCGACACCGACGCTTTCAACCCCGCCGCACTGCAGCGCCACTGGGACCGCCTGCTGCCCCTCCTCGGCCGCACCCTGGCCAACGGCTGAGGCTCCGGCCCGGAAATCAAGTCCGAAGTCAACGTCTCCGGAGTCCTAGCGATTTTTCGGAGCTGGTGTGAGGGCGGGCAGGCACAGCCCGCCCTCACCGATTGCGAGTTAGAGATGTCCGGCTACTCACATCGGCGGCGTAGGCGGCCCAGTCTCCGCCTGATGCCCTGCTGCCACTGGACGGCGACTTTGATGTGGACCCCGAGCATCCGGGCGAGGATCGCGGCCGGGACTTCGGTGGCGAGGGTGAACAACGCGGTGGAGCGGTCCTGTTTGGGACGGATCCCGATTTGATGAAGACGCTTGCCGATCTGACTGTCGGTGAGGGGACGTCCCGGCCAGCTCGCGCGGCTCGCCGAGCACAGCATGGAGTGGGCGTAGACAGGCCCCGAGTGCCGGGGCCGCCGACCGGCACCGCACAGGCCCGGTTGGTGCTGCCGGAGTAGCACCCCGGCAGCCGCGACAGCGCCGGCGGCCGCCGGAGTGCGGGCAACACACTCCGAGCACCGGCGTTCGGTGTTCAGTGTTTGCCCTGCACGGGTGCGGCGGCGGGTGGAAGAATCCCCTTCCACGCGCGGGGGGGGCAGTCCCGCGCACGGGGCGAGACAGCGAGGCGGGGGCGCGGGATGCGTCGAGAAGCACGGACACCAGCGGCCGGACCGCACCCGACAGCCGAAGCAGGCCCCGGGGCGGTGGTGGTCCCACCGGCGGCGAGGGGCGCGACCCCGGCCGCGGGGCCCGGTGGAGACCGGCGTCCGGCCGTCGGCCCGCGACGGAGCAGGCCATGACCCCGTCCCCCGGTACCGGGACCGAGCCGCCCGCCGAGAACGACCGCCGCACCGCACCGGCCGCGCCCGGCTCGGCCGGGGACAGCGAACCCGGCGGCATCCGCGCAACCGGCACGGCCAGGCAGAGCAGGGACACGGGCGGGGCCAGCAGGGTGTCGAACCGGGTAGAGGGCAGCACGGTCGGCGGGAGCGTGTTCCAGTACCTCCTCAAGGAGGGACTGCGCACGATCTACCGAATCTCCGGAACAGAGGGCGCGCCTGCCGCGGCCGAGGCGCTGGACCACTGGCTGTCCCGGGCGAGGCGGTCGCGGACTCCGGTCTTCGTCGAACTCGCCCGCAAGGTCCAACGCCACCACGACGCCATCCTGCACGCGATCGTCGAGGAGTTGGGCAACGGACTCATCGAGTCCACGAACACGAAGACCGGGCTCATCATCCGCAGAGGCTTCGGCTTTCGCTCCGCCGAGGCCGTCATCGCCCTCGTCATGCTCTGCCTCGGCGGCAACCGCCCCACCCTGCCCCGACGCCAACTCACATGATCCGACCCACAGATCCAGCACAAGAGCCGCTTTTCGCATGCCCGATCACATCAGCACACAGCAAGGCCTCCGCCATCCTTAGGTTCTAACGGTCCTCGCAACACCCTCGATCTGTGGGAGTTGCGAGGACCGTGGCCGTTGGACGCGATGATCTTTCGGGCTTGAGGGAGCGCTTCCTTGCGCGGCTGGATGTCGTGGGGAGCGTGACCCTGGTGGCGTGTGAGCTGGGGGTGAACCGGAACACTGCCTTCGGGTGGGCCCGGAAGGCCGGACGGAGTTCGGTAGGCCTGCCGCGGCGGCATCCCGGGCGGGACGAGTACGAGCGGCTTCGGGCCGCCGGTGTCGCACGCCGGGTGGCGGCCGGGCAGGTCGGCGTGAACGAGCGCACGGCCAAGGACTGGGACTGGGGCGTCAAGAAGACCCGCACCACGCGCACCTACACCGACGGCCGCCGTGTCGACTACACCGCCGGGACCGTCACGATGGGCGGCGTGACCACAGCACCAGTGGGCCTGCAAGCCCTGGAAAAGCAACTGCACCCGCGGTTCCTGACCCTGGCCGAGCGCGAACGAATCCGCGATCTTCACGCGGCAGGTCAGTCGCTGCGGGCGATCGGACGGGACCTGGGGCGGCCGGCGAGCACGGTCAAGCGGGAGATCGACGCGAACGCGGGCAGCGAGGGCTATCAGCCCTACGCGGCCCACCGGGCGGCGGCGGCGCGCAGGCCCCGGCCCAAGGAGCGCAAGCTGCTGCGCGAGGGACGGCTGCGTCGCTTCGTCCAGGACGGACTGCGCAGGCGGTGGTCACCGGAACAGATCTGCCACGCTCTACTGACGGAGCATCCCGACGACGAGAGCATGCGGGTGAGCGTGGAAACGATCTATCAGGCGCTGTATTTTCAGGCCCGCGGCGGCCTGAAACGGGAAGTGCAGGCAGCCGTCCGCTCCGGCCGGACCCGCCGAAAACCCCGCCGCGACCCCGAGCGGCGCACCCCGCGGTTCATCGATCCGATGGTGATGATCAGCGACCGGCCCGCCGACGTCGAGGACCGGGCGGTGCCCGGCCACTGGGAAGGGGACCTGATCATCGGCGCGGGCGGGCGCTCCGCCATCGCCACCCTGGTCGAACGAAGCACCCGTTACACGATGCTGGTCCACCTGCCGGGCGGAGCCCACGACGCCGAGACCGTCCGCGACGGCCTCGTCCGCACCGTCCAGACCCTGCCGGCCCACCTGCGCGGCTCCCTCACCTGGGACCAGGGCAGCGAGATGGCACGCCACAAGCAGTTCACCATGGCCACCGGCATGCCCGTCTACTTCTGCGACCCCGCCTCACCCTGGCAACGCGGCTCCAACGAGAACACGAACGGGCTGCTGCGGCAGTACTTCCCGACGGCCACCCACCACCCCCTCCCCGTTCCCAAAGACCACCAACCCGTCCCCACGTAAAACAACGGCCGCCCACCCATGACCCTCGGCTGGGATACCCCCGCCGAGCGTCTACGTGATCTACTCACCACCTGAAACCAAGCGGTGTTGCAACGACCCCTTGAACCCAAGATCGGGGCCTCTTGTCGTTTCCGGAGGAAAACCTTGGACGCCGACTTCATCACGATCCTCGCGGTCGTCTCCCTCGCACGCGCCATCGGGCGCGCCACCGTGCTGGCACTGCTCGTCCGCTCAGTCGTGCGGGCGTGCGTCGCCCGGACCAGGCCCACGGACGTCCCCGCCCTCGTCCACGAGCTCACCGGCCTGGTCGGCGCGCTGGAGAGGCCCGCCCCCCGCCGTCAGGGAGTGCGCGAAATCGCGGCCCCGCTCCACGCACTCCAGGCCAGTTCCGAGCCCGCTCCCGCGCCGCGGTTCCCGGCCGTCCCCGGCCAGGCCGCCGAGACCAAGGCCACCTCGCCGTCCGCCGGCGGCGCCCGGTGACCCGCCGCCAGGTCCCCGCCGACCCCACCGCCCGAGCCGCGACCACCAGTACCCTGCGGTTCAGCGGGCGGGCGCAGAAGAACATCGACACCCTGATCCTCCTGATGGCCACCCTCGACCTCTCCGAGGCCGAAGTCCGCCGACAGACCGGCGAATCACGGTCCCACCTGCTGTGGCGCTGGAAGTTCCAACGCACCAGGGGCTTCGGGATCGACGCGACCCAGGCCCGGCGCGCGCTCGACGAGCTGAGGGAACTGGCCGACGGCCTGCCAGCCGAGACCAAAGCCGACATCACCGCTGTGGAGCGCGGCATGCTGCGCGCCTGCGAATGGTGCGAGCAACTGAAAATCCCACCGGCGACCCGGCACGGGGGCTGGCCCCAGAAGTTCTGCTCGCCCGCCTGCCAGCAGAAGAACTGCCGCAAGCGCGCCGCTCAGAACCAGGCGTCCGCCGACGGTCCTTCCTGAGGCTGCCGGTAGGCCCTGGTGCTGCGCCCCCGTGGTGCGGCCGGGGGCGCAGCGGCTTCGGGCGGGCCTCAGACGGCCATGGTGGAGGCCCGGTTGTGGAACGGGCAGGCGAGCTGGGTGACCTGGCCCTGGGTGAGGGAGGCCGTGGTCGCGGTGGTGGTGCTCGTGCCGAGGAGCTTCAGGATCTCCGTCGAGAGCAGGTCGGGCCGGTCCTTGAGGGCGTCGGCGGTGGGCTGGTCGGAGGCGAAGACCATCTCGGCGGCGATGTTGTCCTGCACGATGCGGGCGAGGTTGTCGAGGGCGACGTGGACCGGGTCCGAGGGGGTCTGGGCGGTCATCAGGTCGATGAGGTGGGTGGTGACCTGCTTCTGGTCCATGAAGTTCTTGAGGATGATGCTGTTCTGGTTCTGGACGTAGGTGGTCCACATCGACAGGACGACGACGTACAGGCCGGACCAGGCCCCGCCGATCTGGTTGCGCCATCGGGTCATCAGCTTGGAGACCCCGTCGATCTGCATGCGCGAGGCCCAGTACATGTTCGTCCGGATCGACGGGTACACGTCGGCGGTGAACGCCTCGAAGCCGGCCATGTCGAACTCGCGGGTGCGGATCGTCGTCGCGATGTAGGCGTGGGCCTTGTCGAGGATGTAGGCGCAGGAGTCGCGCAGGCTCCCCCCGGTGGTGTCGGACGGGAGGTTCGCGGAGTCCAGGGTCTGGCGGGCGGTGTCCAGGGTGGTGGAGAACGCCTGGAGGGCGGAGACCCAGGAGACGTTGCCCGGCCCGTTGAACGCGACCATCTTCAGGTCGTGCGGGTCGATGTACTGGGCCTGCGCGGGCAGGATGTTGTTCGGGTCCAGCGACGGGGAGCAGATGGAGAAGATCCCGAGCGGGGTGTGGGCGATGGACTTCGCCAGGGCGAAGACCGGGTCCACGGGCTGGACCTGCTCCACGACCGTGCCCTTGCTGACCAGGTAGTAGGTGCCGCCGGTCATGTCGTTGTCGACGACGATGACCGGGTCGAGCTGGTTGACGACGTTGGCGCGGAGCGTGTCGTAGTTGCCGCGCATGGCGGCGTCCACGGCGAGGATGTTGGTACGGGCCTGGGCCGGGGTGGCGCTGACGGCGGTGGTGGCGCTGACGGTGGTGCCGTCGGCGAACGCGGTGCGGGTGGTCAGGCCGGTCAGGGCGGCGGCAGCGCCGATGGCGGACGCTCCGCTCAGGACGGTTCTACGGGTAGGCACTTTTCTTGATCCCCCTCGGATGGTGCGAGCACGGGCCGTGGTCGGCCCGCCCCCTCGCTCGATGTGCGCTGTACCTGGTGGTGCAGGAGGAAGCGCCCTGCCGCGGTGGGCGGCGGGGCGCTTCCTCACGTAGTCACGGGGCGCACGGATTCCTTCCCCGGGCCGTTGCGTCCGCTGCGAAGGACGGGCTTGTTCGGGGGTGGGTGCGCGCCGCGAACTCCGCAGCGGACGACTGTCGGACGACTGTCGGACGACTGCCGGGGCCTGGTCAGGCCAGGTCGGCGCCCTTGGCGACGACAACGCCGTACAGGTCCTCGATGGTGGCGAGCGCGCCCAGGTGCAGGTCGGCGGCGCTGACCTCACCGGCGGCCGTACGCAGGGGGCGGGTCGCGGAGGCGTCGGCGACGACGGTGGCGTGGTCGCCGCGCAGGAACGCGCCCTGGGCGGTGAAGGCCACGCACATGTGGGTCATGAACCCGGCGATGATCACCTTGCCCTTGGCGGCGGCGTCGACCAGCTCACCGAGGTTCGTGTCGAGGAACGCGTTCGGCTTGCCCTTGACGACGGTCGGCTCGCCCTCGACCGGGGCGACCTTGGGGTGGATCTGGCCGATCTCCACGCGGATGTCGTACGGGGTGCCCTCGCCGCCGTCGTTGATGACGTGGATGACCTTCGCACCGGCCGCACGGGCACGGGCCAGGAGGTCGGCCGCCGCGTCGAGGGCGTCCTTCCAGCCGTCGAGCTCCATCACACCCTGGGTGTAGGTGTTCTGGTAGTCGATCAGGATCAGGGTGGAGTCGGCCAGCTGGGCCGGGCTCTGGTCGAAGCTGTTGAGGTCACGCAGGGTCGTCGTCGCCATGGCTGCACCTTTTTCGAGCATTGGTTCGATCGGACGTGACCAACGCTATGATCAACAAAGTGTTGACGGCCAGGACGTTCAACCCGCAGATACGGACATCCCGTTGACGCCCTGACATGCACTCGACTCGGGGGAGAACCAGGTGCAACCCGCAGGCCAACTCGTCGCCATCATGCTGTTTCCCGGGGTAGACCTCCTCGACGTCACCGGCCCGCCGGAGGCCTTCGCCCTGCTGCGCCGCGAACTGCCCGACGTCGCGGGCTATACGGTCGTCCTGGCCGCCCCGACGCTCGAACCGGTTACCACCTCGGCCGGGGTCCGGGTGCTGCCGGACACCACGTTCGAGGCGCTGGCCGCCGGCCGCATCGGCACGCTGATCGTCCCCGGGTCCGTCACCGTCGGCCCGGACGGCCAGGTCCGTGCCGACGCCGACCCCGAGGTGGTGGGGTGGACCCGGGTCCTGGCCGAGCGGTCGGCCCGCGTCGCGTCCGTGTGCGTCGGCGCGCACCTGCTCGCCGCCGCCGGGCTCCTCGACGGCCGGCGTGCCACCACCCACTGGTCCACCGCCCAGCAGCTCGCCGCCGACCACCCGGAGGTCCAGGTGGACCCGGACCCGATCTTCATCCGCCAGGGGGACATCTGGACGGGGGCGGGGCTCACCGCCTGCCTGGACCTGTCCCTCGCGCTGATCGCCGAGGACTTCGGCGAGGCCGCTGCGCTGCGGGTGGCGCGGCAGTTGGTCATGTATCTGAAGCGCACCAGCGGGCAGAGCCAGTTCAGTGTGCCGCTGGAGCCGGTGTCCTCGACCCGGCGCATGGAGGGCTTGCGCCACCACATCGCGGCGAACCTGGCGGGGCCGCTGGGGCTGACCGATCTCGCACAGGCGGCGAGCCTCAGCGAGCGGCAGCTGACGCGGATCTTCCGTACGGAGTTGGGGACGACACCGGCGGCGTACGTGGAGGCGGCACGGGTGGAGGCGGCACGGGCCCGGCTGGAGGCCACGGATGACACACTGGACCGGATCGCCACGGTGTGCGGATTCAACACCACGGACACGCTGGCGCGGGCGTTTCGGCGCAAACTCGACACCACGCCGAGCGAGTACCGGCAGCGGTTCCACCACTCCCTGCTTGCAGCGACTCCGCCGCTCACCCCATCCAATTCCCTTGACGTTCACAGGGGTTGAGGCGGACGGCGAGCCATGGGCTCCCCTGAGAACATTGCGGCGCACGGATCAGGGCGCCCCAGCCCGGCAGATGCCCGCAGTCGGGCGGCCAGTCCTCGTGGAAGTCCCTGCGGCGCCATGACCCGCGACCAGCTCCAGCATGCCCTCGAACGAACCGAACACCGACACCAGGCCGCCTCGTAGCATCGTCGCCGTGCTGCCCGCAGGCTGAAACGGCGAGGCCACCCTGGCTGGGCGGCCTCGCCGTTCTCAGCGTGCCTCGCGGGCGCAGACGGCGACTCGGCGTCTTCCGTGCCCAGTACGACCTTGGCGGTCAGCGAGAGCACCTCCACGCACCCGGCGACGTTCGCGACCAGCCCGCTGGTGATCAGGCGGGCGGTATCCACCAACTTCTTGTCCAGCGCCCAGTCTTCGAGGGCCTTTCTGCTCTTCCGGCGGACTGGGAGCGCGTGCTTGGCGATCGACAGGATTGAACCTGAAGGCTCGGCTTGTCGTGTCGGCGGACAGCACAGCCCCTCCCCGCGGGGTGCTCCGCCACCCGCGATCACCATAGGTAGCAGGGCCCGGCCGGCCCGATGGGGCCGCCTCGAACGCACCACCCTGTACCCGTATGCACATTCGACTGATCTGGCTGACGGCGGAGACTCCGGGCTGTTCACGGAGGTGCGTAGTGCGGGGAGTTGTCCTGATTGTCCAAGGAGAGGGTGAGACGTTCCCCGGGGCAGTTTTTGCAGCACCCACTACAGGAGGTGCACCGTCCCTAGCGGGCAGTAGCGTTTGTTGTGGCTCCCGTGACCTTGAGAGCCGCCCTGGTCAGCGGACGTGACCCGCTGGCCAGGGCCCGTTCGTCGATCAAACTGTAGGTTGACTATGACCAAGCCCGGCCGACTCCCGGCGGTGCGCGAACGCGCGCCCCGCGGTGGTGAACGCTATCAGTCCCGTTCTCTCGCCCGTGGGATCGAAGCGCCCGCGCGAGCGGGTCATCGAGGTGCGCGGGGCGCACCTTCCGGCGGACGCGCTGCTCTACGCGCCGGCCCTGTGCTGGGCTCTTTTCGCGCTGGGCGGCTTCGAGCGGGACGTCGTGGTGCTGCTGCTGTGTGCACGCGCGCGTGGCACCGGCTTCACCTGGTGGCGGCTGACGCTGCGTTGACGCTGTAGTGCGGGCCCGGTGAGAGCCGGGCCCGCACGTGACCGCGCCCTTGGTCCGGCCCCGTGCGCCGGACGCAGACAGGCACATCCAGGGACTGCGAGAATATGCCAGAGGCACTACACGCTGGGCCCGGAACCGCACCGGGCCTGACACACCACTGCCGAACCCCCGACGCCGGCTTCTGGGAGTTCGTGACGCTCGTACACCGCCACTACCTGGCCTACGCCACGGCCAGGCTCACGGATGGCGTGAGCGGCTCGGCTGCGGTCGAGCACGCGCTGGAGCGCGTTCGCTCCAGCTGGACGGCCCTCCTTGCCGGCCCGTCCACTGCCGGTGACGCCTGGCGCCTGCTGCGCGACGCGGTCACCGCCCACCGGCCCGTTGACGACGGCTGGCATTCGGCGGCGAAGCCGGTCGACATGCTGCACCGGTA
The DNA here is from genome assembly GCF_042792155.1 of Kitasatospora sp. NPDC056651. Lineage (NCBI taxonomy): Bacteria > Bacillati > Actinomycetota > Actinomycetes > Kitasatosporales > Streptomycetaceae > Kitasatospora > Kitasatospora sp. NPDC056651. The sequence continues at coordinate 15,236 of NZ_JBHTWX010000021.1, forward strand.
CCTGCCGGATCCACTGGCCGACGCCGCGCTCCTTCACCGTCGGCTCGGCCTGTCGGCGGCCGACGCCGCCCACCTCATGGGCACCGACGCCGCCGCGGTCCAGGCCGGGCTGCGTAGCGCCCACCGGCTTATGGCCGACGTCGTGCGGCTGGCACGCCTCGGAGCGGGCGGACGCCGACCTGGCCCTCACCGCCCTGGAATATGCCCTGCACGGCCGGCCCGTCGAGCCCGGAACGCTGATCCATCACAGCGACCACGGGTGTCAGTACACGTCCATCAAGCTCACAACCCGCCTGCTGAAAGCGGGAATCGAGCCGAGCACGGGCACCATCGGCGACTCGTTCGACAATGCGCTGGCGGAGAACTTCCGGAGCGTCCTGAAGACCGAGTGCGTGCGCCGCACGACCTTCGCGACCCGCACTGACGCCGACCTGGCCCTGTTCGCCTACATCGACGGCTTCCACAACACCCGCCGTATCCAAAAGCGCCTCGACTGGCTCAGCCCCGACGAGTACGAGGCGAAGTACTACGCCGACCAGGCGACGGCCGAACCAGTGACCCTCGAACCACCCACACCCGTCCTGACCAGGTAATCAACACCTCCCGCACAACGGGGGAAGCTCACGGGGTTGTAAGGCCGGCCGGGGCAGCTCATTGGATCAACTCGGTGTGCGGATGCTCGGGGGAGGTCGGGCAGACGTAGATCTGCATGTTGTCCGTGCTGCCTACTTCTACCCCCGTCGGCTGCGAGGGGTTCTGGCCCGCGTAGTGAGCGCCGGCGGCGTTGGCCTGGTCCTCCTGCGGCACCCAGCCTTCGCCGCCGTCCCACTCAAAGGAAGCGATCGTCAGCAGCGGGACCATCTGCGCCTCGCATAGAGCGCAGTACAGGTCGATCGGGTCGGTGCGGCCCCATGGGGGCCAGCCGCCGACCTTCCAGCCGGGTGCGTTGCCCAGATGCATGGAGTAGAAGTCGCGCGGATACGCCGCGTAGGAGCTGGCCAGGTCGGCGCCGCCCGCCTGCCACCTGTTCCAGTCCTCCAGCATCTCCTGCAGCTCCGGGCTCAGATCAAGGCTGTTGGGGTACTCGGTGATCGCTTCCGGTGCCAGCAGGCACGGCTGCGGCACGTAACCCGGATAGTCGGCCTCGTACGGTTCCGGTGGTGCGACGAGGACGTCGCCGACGTCCGCGGCGGACCGCCAGAACAGTGCGGTCGCCGGCTTGTAGTCCGGATCGTGCTCATACGGGCACCAGAGAATCTGAAGCAGATCAGCCTGCCCAGGCGGCCGCAACAGGGGTACATCGCGCAGGAACAACTGAACCACGGGCAACATCGGGACCGAACATTCCGCCGGACCGGGAAGGCCGGCTTCGAACCGTTCGGCAAGCCAAGCGGCATTACGCTCCTTGAGAGCCGCTTCCTCGGGCGTGAGCGTGGACTCGAGGTCAGGGCGCCACCGGTACCGCAAGGCTCTCTCGAGCCGCACTTCGGTCGGTGACCGGCGGAATCCAGTGTCTACGTGCAGGTGCGCGTCCTCGCAGTGCGGCCACGGCTCTCCCGCCGGCCACAGCAACGGCCCGCCGACCGAGCTGTCCCGAACCGAAGGAGACCCCGGACGCGGATGCAGCCGTATCGCGGTGCGTGCCAGCGGCGCCAGCTCGGGGAAGACCGCTGTCACCTCGACAGGCCGCGGTGGAGTGGTGCGTACGAAACTCATACCGGTGATCTTGTCACCAGCTACCGACAGCAGGGGCCAGCCCACCCGGCACCCCCGGGCGGCCCAACCATACGAACGGCGGCGGAACCAGCCGATCTGGCCCTTGACTCCGCCCTTCTCGTGGGCGCCGCGGATGCCGGGCTGGCAGTAGAGGCTGTCCAGGCCGTAGTGCGAGCAGAATGCGGTCCACCGCTCGGTCTCCACCCGCTGCCGGGAGAACCCCAGGACCTGGGCGACGGCGGCCTTAAGGTTGTCGTAGCGGACCTTCCCGGTCGGCACTCCGCCCAGCACGTTGAGAGCGTGGACGTGGCCCGCGAAGAACGCCTCCTACCCGGCCGAGGCGAACACGCTTCTCTGCACTATTCAAGCGAGTCGGTGAAGACGGTGTCGGCGTACACCCGTATCTGCTCAGGACGGTACAACCGAAAGTGCTCGCCTCCCTCGGCCGAGAGACGAGGGTGCTCGGCGTAATCGGGAGGCGATACAGGCGGGGATCCGGAATACTCCGCCAAGTGATCGAGATGCAGCCCGTCCTGGAGATCTCCACCCCTCACGGCTTCGACCTCTGGCCTGTCGCCGAGATCGCGCCGTTCGGCTTCCTGCCTCTCAGCGGTGAGCTCTCACCGACCAAGGTCGGGACGGCGGTGATGCTCATCGCGCGTTGCAATGACATTGACCCCGACGGCGACCGCCCGCCGTGTCCGGCCGACGCACTCGGCTCGTTCCTCCACGGACTGCTGACCTCCGACTACCCCCTCGCGGCCGGCGGCCTGCGGGTCACCGACAACTCCACACGTGTCACCTTCCTGCCTGGCTGCTGCGACGGACTGGAGGACTGGCGCGACTGGCACAAGTTCGTCGACGAAGGCAGCCTCCTCGGCTTCGGTCACGACCCCGTGTCACCGATTGCGGAGCGCTTCGGCGACACCGTCCGGCTCACCGTCAACGCCGAGCAGAGCGACAGTCTGGTGATCGAGCTGTCCATCACCGAGCTCCGCCACCTGCTCGCCGGTGCCGAGCGCGACCTGGCCGACTTCCTCGCACTGGCAGCCGACTGGGCCTCCAGGCACCTGCCCCGCCACTGCGTCCCCGTCACAGCCGCCCTCGCCCGGGTTCTCGACCTTCCCGCGCCGGCCATACTGCCGGAGCCGTAGAACGGCGGGCCCGGATTCGACGGCCAAGAAGGCGGGCCCGAAATTGTCATCGTCTGCGACGCGGCGAGCATGCTCGGGTGTACCTGCCTGGGCACTTCGACGTGTACGCCGACAGACGGGCGTTCGATTACTGACCTCGGCGTTTCAAGGTGATGGCGGTGGGAGGTCGAGGGAGAGTCCGGTCCCGATGAGGAAGCCGTTGAGGATGTCGGAGCGGTACTGCAGCCGTTTGAGGCGGTTGCGGACGAGGGCTTCGAGCCGGTCGAGGGCGACACTGGCGAGGTTCGCCAGACTGCGTTTGACGTGGACCCACAGGTACTCGACCGCGTTCAGCTCGGGTGCGTGGGCGGGCAGCACGAACACCGTCAGCCAGTCCCTCGCGTCGATCAGGTCGCGCATCGCGTGGGAGACGTGGGTGTTCAGCCGGTCCCACACCAGCACGATCGGTGCCCTGACCAGCTGGTGGATCCCGTCCATCAGCCCGCTGTAGTCGTGTTCGGACAGGCTGCGGCGCTCGCCCTTGCGCCCGGTGTGGCGGCGCAGCCGGTGGCACAGGCGGGTCCGTGAGCCCGGTCGCATCGCGATCAGTCCGGCGACGGAGATCCTCCCCGAGCGGCTGCCGCTCACCTTCACGATCGGAGTGATGCCGCGGCGTCCCCATGTGCGGCCTTTGGGCGGTCCGCGGGTGAACCCGGCTTCGTCCTCGAAGCAGAGCCGGCCGTCGCAGGCCGCCCGGGCGCTTTTACCTCCGTCCACGTCGCCTCCCTCCAGGCGGCCACGGCCTGCTCGTCGCGTTCAGCGGCCCGCCGCACGGGGACCTGCGGGGTGAAGCCGAGCCGGCGCATCAGACGGGTGGCCCCCGAGACGCTGTAGGACACGTGGAACTTGCGGCCGATCAGCGTCGCAACCCGCGCACCGGTCCACACCTGGTCCTGGTCCCAGCCGTGCACGGCCAGCCCCTGCTCGAGGTATTCGGCGAGCTTCTCCCGGCACCGCGCCGACAGCTTGCATCGCTGCCTGCCCGGTCCCCCGTGAGGCCAGTGCCCCGATCCCGTCCTCCCGCCAGGCCTGGTGCCACTGGCAGGCCGATTTCGCGGTCACCCGCAACCTGCGGCCAACCTCCCTCGGCGGGACACCTTCGTCGAACAACGCGGCGGCCTCCAGCCGCACCGCCTCACGGCGCTGACGCGCCTTCGCCGTCAGCCCGCCCCCATCCGCATATCGCATACCACCGGCACAACGCGCAAATGACTGGCAGTCAGCTACACGAACAGGCCAATCACCTTGAAGTGCCGAGATCAGTAACGCCGGCTTCGGCGCGGACTGGACGCTTCACCACCTCCGGCACAGTGCGGCCGCTCGCATGGTCCGGACAACGGCTTCTAACAGCTGTGGCCGTACTAACCAGGGGTTCCGACGTGCGTGCTGAAGAACGCAGGAAAATCCTCGATGAGGCAGGGATGGCACTCGTGGAGAGAGACTCCGCGAGTGACCTACCACCGAGTCCTGAGCAGATCATGCGGCTGCGAGCCATTTTCGGCGGATCAAGGAAGCGGGCAGTCCCCCGGATTGGTGTGCCGAGTGCCGGGTAGGTCCTCCGGCATGACAAAAAGCCTCACCCCCTGCCCCAGTCACCTGGTGCCGCTGATCACTGACATCACGACCTTCAACGCCGCGTACAAGGCCGCGAAGGCCGCAGATGCGGTGTTTGTGGCGGTCGAGCGGGTCGGCCGGTCGTGGACGGTCCGGGCTGACACCCTGACCGCCCTTGGCCACCAGGTCGACGACGAGGTGCAGGTCGCGCTTTCCGAGGCTGCGGTCAGGCTCGTGGCCAGTGGTGAACTGAGCAGCGGCTCTTCGCCGGGCCCGGTCCACATCACCCTGCGCGGTGTCGCCGACCTCGAGCGCGCACGGGAGCTGGCGGCCGCGGTGCACGCCGCGCTGCTTGGCGACCTGGTCCCGCTCCGCCATGCCGTTCCCATCGGCGGTCAGATCGGAAGCTGAGCTGAGCTACTGGAGGTGGGAACCGACTCGGCAGGTGGGTGGTCTTGCTTCGGCGACCCGAGAGTTTGCCCGAGCACGAGCAACTTCAGCTCAAGCACGTCCTGGCCAACTGCCTCGAACTGGACGCTCTGACCCGGCATGTCCGCTCCTTCGGGGCCATGCTCACCGAACGCCGGGGTGAGCGCCTGCCGGAGTGGCTCGAAGCCGTCCGGCAGGACCACCTGCCCAGCCTCCACACCCTTGCCGCCGGCATCGATCGCGACTGGGACGCCGTCACCGCCGACCTCGCCCTGCCCTGGAACTCCGGCGTCGTCGAAGGGCACGTCAACCGAAGTCATTCTGTGGAATCTGATTTGTCAGCATCATGTCTGTTTGACCAGTTCCATTGTCCACTCTCGTTGCTCGGTGGTGTCTGGGACGGCGAGTCCGCGAGCTCGTTCGATGTGGCTCCAGGCGGTGTCGGGATCGACGCCGTTGAGGATGAGGAGTGCGGCCGCGAGGAGGGATGAGCGGCCGATGCCGGCTCGGCAGTGGGTGACGACGTGTGCGCCTTCGCGTAGCTGTTCGGTGAGTCTGTGCAGGGTGGGCAGGATCGCGGTGCGGTCGGGGACGGTGCGGTCGGGGATGGGTATCGCGACGTACTGCAGCCCAGCTGCTGTGGCTGTCCGGGGTTCGTCTGCGAGGCCGAGTTCGTTGAGTTCGGGGCCGGTGAGCGCGCAGACCAGGATGTCGACGCCGTAGTTTTTCAGCGCGGCCATCTCGTCTTCAAGCCAGTCGTTGCCGCGGGGTCGGGCCATGGTGCTCAGTCGTCCGGGCCCGGGGAGGTCGAGGGTGAAGAGGGCGGGTCGCATGTCAGCAGCACTTTCGGTCGGGGGAGCTGGGTGGTGATCGGACAGTCAGGGGCAGGGGCCGACCGGGTTCGGCCCGGAGCTCGCTCGGGGTCCGGCCGGCTGGGGTGGCCACCTCGGCGAGGCGCTCGAGAAGGCGGTCGAGGGCCTCTGGCCGTCGTCGACGGCGGCGCGTTCCTCTTCGGTGAGCGGAATGCTCACAAGCATGCGCTGCAAGTTGGCCTTGACTTCGACGAGTTGGGCTTTCGTCGATTCCTTGGGGGGTGTAGAAGTCGCACCGGGCGCAGGCCATCCGGTGCCGGCACTGTTCGAAGAACGAGTAGAAGCACAGCCCGTGACCGAGATCGTAGTACTGCCATGGTTCGCTGGTGGCCGCAGCCCCGGAGGTGACGGCGTCACGGTCGACGAGGACCTCGACCGTGCGGACGTTGCGGGCGAAGTATCCGGCCTCGGTGCATGCCTTCGTGAGGGTGTTCGGTGCGATCTCTCCATTCCGGGGCAGACCTGGAGCGCTTTCATCCTCCCCGCCGGCGCGAAGGTGACCCGCCCGACGCCTTCGGCCCGGCACAGGACGCCCACCGGCCTGTGGACTGCACGGTGTGCTGGCCAACCGTCACCCGCCGGAGCGAGGCGGCCCGCCGGGCGCCCAACCTGGCTGAGCGGGAACACCTGCTGCGGCAGGCGGCCCGACTCAAACTCCCTTCCGAGGGTTCAGCAGTAGCCGTCCAGGCGGGTGCGCCGGCCGGGCGTGTGGTCGGGCCAGCGACGGCGGGCCTGGTCGGAGGCGGCGTCGCGCAGGTGGTCGAGCGCGGTGCCGCCGGGGTAGCCCCGGAAGTCGGCGTACCAGGACCGGCGGTGGTACTCGTTCCAGTAGCTCACTACGCGGTGTTCGGTGCGGGCGAAGAACTCCGGATTGTCCACCACGAACTGCCCGTACACGAAGTGGCCTTCAGATCCCGGAACCAGCAACTCCCGGTAACCATCACGGAGATCGGTCAGGATCTCCAGCACGTACTCGCCGAGCAGTTGCACGGTGTAGGGCGCCACCCATGGGGCCGTGGAGGTGAGGAGCTGCGCGAGGTGGCGCTGTCTGACCCGGCCGTCGTGGTGGCGGGTGTAGAGGCAGTGCAGCAGCTGACGCTGCTGAGGCGGGAGCAACTCGACCATAGTGGATGGCAGTTCGCCGTGGTAGATCCGCGAAGGGATGGCAAGGTCCTCCGTGCCGACCCGGACCGTGAAGGTGCAAGACCGGTGCTTCGCCTTCGGGAGGAGCGCGAGCACGGCGCGGGCATCAGCGGCGAGCTCGTGCGGGAACGCCTCGACCAGGGACTCCCGGCCGTCGCGGTCCGCCTGCTCCGGCTCCCGCTCGACCGGGCCTCCGGTCCCTCGCGGCATTCCGACGGCCCCAGGGACGTGGCGTTCGACGACGGCCATCGCCAACCTCCGTAGCTTGGTGAAATAGGAAGCGCAGTAGGGCTCGTGCATCAGGGGTATTGCCTTGTCGAGGGCGTTGATGGAGCCCCAGAGCTCGCCCGTCCAGGTCTCGTCGAGGGTGTCCTTCAGTTCGCGGTCGACGAGGCCGGCCACCCAGAGATCCACGCGGACCAGATCCACCCCGGCCGGCTCCGCGCCCTGGAAGCCCGGCGGGAACCGCATGCGCCGGTGTTCGTCCCGCAGCCGGACCAGGGAGTCATCGTTCGCGTCCGCCGGCTCCGCCACTGGCCCGAGAAGTGCGGCCACCGCGTCGAAGACGGCCCGGACGCTGGTGACTGCGCCGCTGGGGTGACACGCGGCGCTCGTCCGCTCGGCCCTGGCGAGATCGCTGGGCAGCGCCAGCGCTCGGTCCAGCGCATCGGCGAGGTCCGCCGTAAGGCGGCCCTCCCCCGCGGCCCGTTCGACCAGGTCCGGCAGTGGCCCGCGGTCGGCCAGCCCCTCGGTGAGGGCGAGCTCCAGCGCGACCAGCGAGTGGGTGACCGCGACGGTGGCGAACTCGTACCGGTAGAAGGAGAACCGGAGCAGTTCACGGCTGGTCCCCAGGGCGCTCATCACGGCCATCGGTGCGTTCGCGGGCACGACCAGTTCGGCTATCAGCTCCTCCATGTCCTCGAAGTCGGGGACGAGGAACTCGCTGCGTGGGTCCGGCGGCGCCAGGCGGAGTGGGCCACGAGAAGTGGTCACGGAGTTCACCGATGCAGTCTGGCCGCCGGGGGCGGCTGTGGCCAGCGGATTTCCGGCACTGGAGGTGACCGCTCAGGAACCAGCCGAGGACGGCTTCATAGCCGGTACCGGCCTGACCCTCGACCCCCAACATCACCCTGACAAGCCGAAGTCAGTAGGCACATACGAGTCCGGTTTCCCGGACGAGTACGCCTTCCAGGACTGGCTCTACCGGCTCGAATGCCTCACCGAGGACGAATCCTCACTGACCGCGGGCGAGCATGTCAGTGGACCGGCAGCCGACGCTTACCGCGCACGGTCACCGCGGCAAACCGCGAGTTCGCCGGCCGCGTACTCAAGAACGAGCACCAAGCCCTGGACCTGATCGGCAACCCGCTTCTGCAGATCCACCACGGCGAAGGTATGACTTGCGTCCTCAACCCGGACACAGCTGCATGTCAACTCCGCGGCGACGCTGACGATCCGCCTGTCACCCCGGACGCCGACGACTGCAGACCCAGCTGCGCACCTGACCCACCAGCGCCGCGACCTCAAAGACCTCTTCCAGGCCCGGGCAGCGGAAGACGAAGTCAAACAGGTGACGCACGTTCGGGAGCAGGACTCCCACCAGGCGCTGAAAAAGAAGTACAGCGACCTGCTGAAGCACACGAGAGTCCTCGAAGATCGCCTGCAGCTCTACTCCACGGCCGTCAACCTTCTCAGCCTTGAACTCCAGGCCGTCACCGAGGGCGCCAAGGCCGCAGCCAAGGTCCGGGTCGCGCCCCGCCGGCCCAAGCAACTGCCCTGACGGGCCTGCGCTCCGCGTAATTCGGGGGCTCTGGAGTCACCGCCGCGCTGAAGGCGCAGGTCAGTGAGTTGGAGGCCGGCCACCCCGGCAGATTCGCCCGATGACGACCGGGCCTCGACCGACCCGCCTTAATGTCAGATTGACGATAATCAGGTGTTCCGGCTACGGTTCCGAGCGCGACTGGTGAGCGCGAACTCCGGGCACCGCGGCACGCCCGTCCGCGCAGTATCAGCGATCACGTCCCGAGCAGAAGGCGGCGACATGAGCATGGACAAACGCGACCGGATACAGGCCTTCCTGGAAGCCGAGATCAAACGGCTGTGCGCGATCATCAACGTGCCTCCCTACGCTGTCCCCAATTTCGAGTACCTGGAGGGCCCGAGCGGGTGCTTGTCGGTGGGACCGGACGGCACCCTGTCCCAGGGTTACTTCGAGCGCGGGGAACTGCTCTCCGAACGGGACACCCGCGACAGCGACGAGTTCCTCTACTGGGTCTTCGTGGACGCCACCCGCTACACCGCCTACACCCGGGCCCGCGATCACCCCTTCGGCGGCGGTCCGACGGAGCGCGAACTCGCCCACCAGGAATCCCTCCTCCACGCGCTCCACCCCCGATGGGCCGAGCGCTGGCGCTGCGAACGACTCGGTGGGCACCGTGAAAGCCAGGACGATCAGCCCACCCCCGAATCCCCCTCGGCGCCTGTCGGCGGGGGCATCCCCGCGTAGCCTCCGCACTACCGCCACGGTAGCCCGGGCCACCGGGCGGAGCAGCCGTACTATGCCCCGGCACGGCTGGACTCCCACCAGCTCAGCCCCACGCGCGTCCCCGTCGCTTCCGGGCCCGGCCGCCTGCGGTGGCCCTCCGACCGCACAACCATCTTCCAGAGGGATGCAGTGCGCTTCGCTGACCGCCCTCGCTGTCAGGCCGCCAGGAGGTACTCCGAGACCAGTTTGGCGAACTCGTCGGGGGTGATGCGGATGCCGAGTTCCTCAGGTCTGGTGCGCTTGGACACCGAGGAGGACGCCTGCCCGCCCGATCAGGTCGTTCATCTCGTTGCGGGACAGGGCTGTCAGGCTGCCGGCCATGGAACGGGTGACCACCACGGCCTGGTCAGCCAGCGGCCCGCTCTCGCCGGACGCGGTCACCTCCGCCCCGCCAGCTGCCCGTTGAGGCTCGGTTTTGACAGCACGCATGGCCGCCACCAAGCAGCGGGAGGAACCTTCCCCCAGCACCTGCACCCCCGATCGTCCCGATGCGCGACGCCGTGCGGCGCCTGTGCCGGGTGGGCAGGGGGTTGGAGGGGCAGACCCATCACCAGGAAGTGCAACACTGCTGTTGCTGCCCACTTCGGGTCAGCGGCTGCCCTGATCTGGGCCATAACCCGTTGGGCGGGACGAGGGGCATCAGCTCAAATCTGCGGCAGAACGGCCGGTTTGCGGGCCACCGCCCAGCGCGCCGCCGTGGAGACCCGCGCTACCGGATACGTGCTCGCCGTGGCCTGCACCCACGAGGTCACCACCGGAGCCGGGAAGTTCCGCGCGGACACCTTGGCCAAGAAGCTCCCCAAGCGGGCCTGGCAGACGCTGTCCGCCGGGGCCGGAGCCAAAGGACACCGCTATCGGCGACGCGCTCGCGGCGAAGACCGGCGCCTCGTTGACCTGCTACCGGCCGCTGCTGGGCACGCCCGGTTGTGAGATCCGTCTGCACGACACCACGCTCTACAACTCGTTGTTCCGTTACGACGACGACCTGCTGGTCAACCCGCACGTGTGGGGTCAGCCGGCGTCCGCCAACCCGCTGTTGCAGCTCCGGAAGGGTGGCGACCTCGGTTGGTTCGGCGGCTACGCTTCGAGCTTCGAGGCGGTCTGGGACTTGGCCCGGCCGTGGACCGACGACGCGCAGGGAGGCCAGCCTCGTGGCCGGCAGGACTGAGTACTACGGCGATCCGGACGCACCGGCCGCGAACTCGCTGGTGCCCGCGAGCAACCTGCTCGTGCAGAACGAGGCCGGTGAGATCCTGTTGCAGCGCCGCCGCGACACCGGGCAGTGGGCACTGCCCGGCGGGAAGCAGGACATCGGCGAGTCCGCGGCCGACTGCGCGGTGCGCGAGTGTGAGGAGGAGACCGGGATCAAGGCGGAGATCACCGGGCTCCTCGGCGTCTACTCCAACCCGGAGCACATCGTCGTGTACAGCAGCAACGGCGAAGCCCGCCAGCAGTTCGAGGTGGCGTACATCGGCCGCCCGATCGGCGGTACCCCGACGGTCAACGACGAGGCCGACGGTGTGCGCTGGGTGAGGCCGGGCGACCTGGACGAGTACGACATCCACCCGAGCATGCGCCAGCAGATCGGCCACTACCTCAGCGGCAGGTGCCCCTACCTCGGTTGAGCCGCGGCGGTGACGCGGTGTTCGGTGCGGGCCACCGCTGCCTCGATCTCCGGCTGCGCGCGGTGGATGAACCGTCCCACCAGCGTGTCGGCTCCGTAGCGGGCGAGGATCTCCACGACCCGCTCGCCGGCGCTGGTGGGCATGCCGTCGGGAGTGGTGGTCATGTCGCAGAAAGTCAGGGCGTCCACCAGCACCTGGTCGTCGAGCAGCGGGAACTCCCGTTCCAGGGTCTCGCGCAGCCCGCGTTCCTCAGCCTCCAGCAGGGCGAGCGAGTGGTTGGCCACCAGCCGCACGAGCCGCGTATCGGCACCGTGCCGATCCCGTAGGAACCGCGCACCGGAGTCTCCGTCATGCTGTCGGCCTTCCCGCCCGGCGGGCGCTCCGTACGCTGTGCCCAAGGGCTGTCCGGGCCACCGCGGCCGTGGTTGCCCGGACAGCACGTCGCCGGACCGGACGTGGGGCGTCGGCGTCCGGTCCGGCTATCCGGCTGTTGCCGGGGCCAAGGACTCGCGCCCGCGCCCGCGCCTGCGCCGCAGCACCTCCAGTACCGTGACGGTGCCGTCCGGCTGCTGGTGCTGTTCCAGCAGGGCCGGCACCAGACGGCTGGTGGCCAGCCCGGAGCCGTTGAGGGTGTGCACGTAGGCGGCCTTGCCTGCTGCGGGGCGGTAGCGGATGTTGCCGCGCCGGGCCTGGTAGTCCTGGGCGTTGGACACCGAGCTCACTTCGACGTAACCGTCGATGCTGGGCAGCCAGACCTCGACGTCGAAGGTCTTGGCCATCGAGGCGCTGGTGTCCTCGGCGGCGAGGCGGGTGATGCGGTGGTGCAGGCCGAGCGACTCGACCAAGTCGGCTGCCTTGGCCAGGAGTTCCTGGTGGACGGTGTCGGAGTGGTCGGGGTGTGCGAACCGTCGAGATGGACTGCCACTTCGAGTCGATCTGTGAGTCCTGCACGTTCTTCGTGACCACCATCGAATTCCGCCCCACCCTCGAGCGCCAACGGGACGACGCCGCGGCCAAGGGACAGGTCGCCCGCGAGCAGATCTTCGATGGGCTCCTCAGCCGACTGGACGGAGAAGCGTCCTGATCCCTTCCTACTGGCGGGAGGTCATTTCGACCACGCACTATTCCTCTTGAGTGTCCGCACACCATGAGTGGCTACATCGGGCACCTCAGCTGCGGCTCACACCCGTGACGGGAAGTCAGGCGTAGTCCCCCGTGGGTTGGGCAATCCCGGGCCCACCCACGTGGGGGGGTTCGGACGTAGTCCCCCGGAGGCGTGGGAAGAGCCTGCACACAGGCTTCGGAGCAGGCGTTGACCAGGAGAGGAAGTACGTCGGTGGCCACCCGCAGGGAGATCCACACCTGGTGGATCTCGATTCCTGGCTCTGTTCACGAGAACGGACAGCACATGTTCAGCGCTTCGGGAGTCGCTACGGTCAGCGCCTGTTCGATGTTCGCCAGAGTGGGCAGCACCGCTTGAATCCACGCCGCAAGATCAAGATGTCGGACGGCCATGCCAGCATGCTCGCGTGACAACCACACCTGATCACCGTCCCGATGAGGCCACGCTCGACTTCCTGCGTTCGGCGTTCGCACCTGAGTGGCGCGAGCCGGCCCTGGGCCACGATGGAGTCGCGGCCTGGGAGGCCGAGAACCGGGTGACGCTTCCGGAGCCCTACCGGACCTTCATCGCGGAGATCAGCAACGGCAGCAGCCTCGGTCCCCCGGAGGATGGCGGCCTTCAGCCGCTGGGTTGGCTGCCGGCGGGCTGGCCGGACATGGGCCTGCGGCACCCGTGAGAACCGTTCCCTCTGGATGAGGCATGGGCGTGGGAGGATGACGAGACGGCCGATGCCGACGATCCACGCATCGATGCCGTCTTCACCCGTGGGTCCGTCGTCCTCGGAGCCGAGGACGGGCCATCGTTCCGGCTGCTGGTGACGACAGGACCCCACCGCGGTGAGCTCTGGGTGGTGTCCGACGTCGGAGCCATCCCGGCGTCGGTTGCCGACTGCAGAAGCTTTGGGGGCTGGGTGCGGCACTGTCACTCGGGTAACGACTGGCGCTCGCCTGAGCGCGACCTGAAGGGCCGCTGGCAGCCGTGTAGTTCGATTCCGGCAGGCAGTCAACCGACTCCCGAAGTGCTGAACATGTGCTGTCCGTTCCCGTGAACAGAGCCAACCTGGACCTCGACCACCACGCCGTCCGCCGATACGCCCAAGCGGCGGACACCGACGAGCTGCCGGTGAAGGTCACCCAGCGCCGGACCCTGCTGGGCGATGACAAGCCCTGCATCTACCAGCGCCTCACCCAGGGATGCCGAAACGCCAGCCGGCTCCACCGGGAGGTACGCGACCAGGGCTTCCCAGGAGACCGGAGCGTGGTCAACTCCTACGTCCGCTTACTGGAGCAGGGTCGAGCCCCTGGAGCTCCGGCCAGGTCGAAGGCCAGGTGACCAGGGTCAAGCTCCTCGAACGCGCCGGCTACGGCAGGGCCGAACTCGACCTCCTCCGCACCCGGATCCTCCTCCGAGCCTGAGGAGTACCTGCACATGAGCCCACGGCGCCCACCGAGCCGGACCCCGGAATCGGCTGGCCGCAGACCAACGGCGAACGGGAAGATGCTGTCATGCGCTTTCCTCGTTCCTCGGACCCCGAACTGCTCGACGTCATCGAGCGCTACGTCAAGCCCACAGCCAACGACACCGGGCGCTACCTCCACCTCCTCCACGCCAACTTCACCCGTGACGACGAGTGTGAGCGCAGACCCTTCCTCCAGTCACTGCGCTCAGCCGCCCAGGCGATCACCGATGGGGAACTCGAAGTCCTCTTGGAGAGCGAATGGCGCTCCCGCCTCACCGCTGCCTGGCTGATCGGTGTGGACCGCCGTCAGCACTTCCGGGACGTTCTGGGTGACCTGCTTGTCGCCAGCCAGCTGTGCTTTTCCGGTCAGGGCTACTGCTTCGCTCTCGCACGTTTCTGCACGGAGGAAGACGCCCTGCACCTGTCGGCCTACCTGGAACGCTATCTCCAGCAGCCTGACTGTCAGTACGACCAGCACTGGGCCATCAGCGCGCTCCTCCACATCGACAGTCAGGCCGGAACCGAACACGCCAGCCGCTTCCTCGCCCCCGGAGGCCTGTGGCACCAGTGGAATGACGCCCAGTTCAGGCCCTCGCCGCCGAGCCGGTTCATGAATGAGCTGTGCACACTGATGGACTCGCTCGGTTAGACGTCACAAGATCAGCGACAGAGCCCGTTCATCCGCACCCGACTGAGCACTTTAACGAGTACGCGGACAGTAGTGAGCGCGGATCGAGTCACTGCTGCCGGTGAGCAGCGGGCGGTGTGGGCGGTGCCGGGATCCCCGGCAGGTGGTGAACGGGGTCCTGCACGCGGTATCCCACACGTCATTCCAGAGAAGGCCGGCCAGACGGTCAACCGCACCCGACGCGGCAGTGCCGACGGTCGGCCGCCAGGCTTCGACCAGGACCGGTACAAGAAACGCAACACCGTCGGACGAGCGATCAACAGGCTCAAGGTCTTCCTGTGCCGTCGCCGCGAGGTTCGATGGACGCGCCCACGTCCACCTCAGCACCCTCACTGTGGCAGCCCTCGTCATCTGGCCTCGTTCATGATCGCCAGGACAGCGCGTCCGCCGGAGCGGGGTGCTGGGCGAGAGCGGCGTGCAGCGTCGCACTGGCCTGCCATCGGCTTGCACAACGGGCTCCGGCACGCCGCCGGGGCGGGCACCGACGCCACCCGGCGGCTGACGCCGGCCCGGGCGGCGGACATGGCCTCCACGCATGTCCGGGCCCGGCGCGGCCGACAGGCCGCGCGGGACGGCGTCGGCGTCGGCGTCGAGCGGGACGCGCCAGTCCGGGCAGCCGGGCTACCTCCCGGGAGTCGGCCGGTGCCGCCTGCCGCACCTGGGCAGCGGAGGGTTCCGGCCCCGTGCACGCGGTTGGCGGCACGATGTCGGCCGAGGCGCCTGTGTGGGCGCAACGGCTACGCCGCCGCGTGTCTTTCTCGGCTCCCTGGTTACGGGGGCCCCTGCGGTGTAACGTTTTGATCAAGTAGTCGTGGTGCCGAAGTTCTCGTCTGCGGTTGCATCCGTGGGCGTTTTTGCTGTTCAGCGTCTCTCCGGACCAAGGCGATCACCTCCGGGCCCGCAACCGTGGGACCCGATCAGTTCCCCCGAGGGAGAAGCGCATGGCTACCGGCACGGTGAAGTGGTTCAACGCCGAAAAGGGCTTCGGTTTCATCGAGCAGGACGGCGGCGGTCCCGACGTCTTCGCCCACTACTCGAACATCGCGGCCCAGGGCTTCCGCGAACTCCAGGAGGGCCAGAAGGTGACCTTCGACGTCGTGCAAGGCCAGAAGGGCCCGCAGGCGGAGAACATCCGCCCCGCCTGACCTCCAGCGCACGAGCGGGTGCCCCGCACGGATCCACGCGCGGGGCACCCTTTCGTGTCCGCCGGCCCTGCGGGTGCCGATTGGCCATCCGACCCAATCGAGCGGCATGTCGGTACTCGTGCAGAGTTCCACCGAGGCGGTCCGGGCCGCGGACCTGAAGCTGCTTGACATGCGCTGACACGTTGCCGGCCGCCCGGCCGCATGCGTGCGCCTACGACTCGGGAGGCGCCGGGCCGACGTGGAACTGCGGCACGCTCACCACGGCGACCCGGCCGGTGTCGGCATCGAGGGGGCCGAGCGCCTGCACGAGCGTTGGCGCGGCGAGTTCGTCCCCCGTTACGAGAACCATCACTGAGCGGGGCGAGTCGGCCCGGGAACCCGACCGGCAGCCTCGCCAGCGGCGGTCGGCCGGCGGCGGCGAGGCCCTGGAGGCCGACCCGGTCGGGCAGGCAGGTCGGGCCGGCAGGTCGGGCCGGCGGCGAGGCTCGGCCGAACGGCGGTCGGGTCGCACGTACCGGGTCATCGCCCGCAGCCGGCTCAAGCACATCGACGACGAGGCGGCGGCGTAGCCCCCGAGGGTCGGTGGGGCTCGGCGGCCGGGCACGGCGTGCGGTGTGAGTGGTATCGGCCGTCGGCCCCAGGGGTGCAGGGCAGTCGGGCTCCGTGCGGCCTGGTGGGCGGCCCCGGGTGGGCGCATGCGGCGACGTCCTGGCGGTGGCGCTCACGGCGCGGCGTGTGCCGGAGGACGGTGTCGTAGCGCTCGGCCCGGGTGGCGGCGGGGCGGTCGCGCGCGTGCTGCCGCTCGGCCGGGGCATCGGCCGCGGCGGCGTGGGCGGCCTCGTGGCCGGCGTACGCCGGAAGGCGTCGGACCGCTTGGCCGTCCCATCGCTGTGGTGTCCGCTACCCGAAGCCGTCAATCCCGCGCGGCGAGAAAGGGGAGCCTCGTCCATCGCCTGGATGAAGAAGTTCGACCTGGCCACCGACGCCGCACGATTCCACCGTCTGGAAAGCATCGGCGTCGGTGAACTCCGCACCCGCGTCACCCCTGGTGCTACCGACGTCGCACGCGCGCAGTTCGCCGCCGGTCAGCAGCTGTGGCTTTTCGCCTTCGACGACGCGTTCTGCGATGAAGGCCTCTACCGCAGCGCCCCCGCGGCGGCTGGAGACCTCCCTCACCGGCGAGGCGGGTCGGGTTCGAGGAGCGGGCGACGGGCTCCGGTCCCGGACCGGGCCGTGCTCCGGCTGCCGCGCTCGGCGTGACACCGCGGGGGCCCGGGCGCGGTCAGGCTCCGGAGGACTCGCGCACCGTCAGGTCCGGCAGGAGGTCCAGGTGGTGCACCGGCAGGGCGGGGCCGGTGGCGGCCAGGCGGCGGACCAGGAGGTCCACCGCGGCGGCGCCGACGGCGCGCTTGGGCGGGGCGACGGCGGTCAGCGGTGGGGCGCCGAGGGCGGCGAACACGTCGTCGTAGGTGACCAGGGCGAGGTCCTCGGGGATCCGTACGCCGCGGGCGCGCAGCAGGGGCAGCAGTTGCAGGGCGTCCTGGTCGTTGTGCACGAGGGCGGCGCGGACCCCGTCGGCGACCGCCTCGGCGAGCCGGGCGGCGACGGTGTCGACGCCGGCGGCCGGGGTGCGGACGTCGATGACGGGTTCGGCGGGCAGGTCGAGGGTGCGGCAGGCGTCGGCGTAGCCCAGGCGGACCTGGTGGGCCGTCCAGGTGTCGGTGCGGGCCGCCAGGGCGACCCGGCGGTGGCCGAGGGAGGTGAGGTGGCGCAGGGCGAGCAGGACGCCGTGGCGGTGGTCGGAGCCGACCGCGTCGAGGGCCGCGGCGGGGCTGCCGGGGGCCGGGCGTCGCTCCAGCAGGACGGCGGGGACGGGGAGTTCGGCCGCCCAGGCGTGGTCCTCGGGGTGGTCGGCGGCGGTCCAGTTCGGGGCGAGCAGCAGGCCCTGGGCGCCGGAGGCGAGGAGTTGGTCGACTTGGACGCGGTCGGCGCTGGCTTCGTAGGAGGAGATGCCGAGGACCAGGTGCACGCCGGCCTCGGCGGCGGCGGTGCGCGCGCCGGCGATGACCTCGTCGAAGTACTGCACCACGGCGGGGACGAGCAGGCCCAGGGTGGGGGCCTCGGCGGGCCGGGGCGGCACGGGGGCGAGGGCAGGGGCGGGGGTGTCCGCGGGGCCGCCGAAGGAGACGGAGCCGTGGGTGCGGCGGAGCAGGCCCGCGTCGGCGAGGCTCGCGACGTCCCGGCGGACGGTGACGGCGGGCACGCCGAGCCGCTCGGCGAGGTCCACCACCCGGACGGTGCCCAGGCCGCGCACCGTGTCGAGGATGCGGGCGCGGCGATCGTCCGCCGGGATCGGCATGGCACTCCCTGTCGGTGGGCCGGTCTGTCGGTGGGCCGGTCTGTCGAGGTGGACAGGAACCTACCATTCGGTCACCGGGGGGACGGCCGGTGCGGGGCCCCGCGGGCGCGGGCCGGGGCCGGGACCGGCGCCCGCGGGGCGGGAGGGGTCAGGAGCCGTAGCGCTCCTCGGGGACGACGGGGCCGAGGTCGGGGCCCTCGACCAGTTCGACGTGGTCGCCCGGGCGGTGGAGTTCGAGGATCAGCAGTTCGTTGGCGCCGGCCCGCCAGAGCGGCGCGGGGGCGTAGAGGGTGCGCTGCGGGCCGCGGTCCCAGTAGCGGCCGAGCGCGAAGCCGTTCAGCCAGACCATGCCCTTGGTGAAGCCGGGCAGGGCGAGGAAGCCGTCGGCGGGGGTGTCGACGGTCAGTTCGGCGCGGTGGAAGCCGGGGCCGTCGGCGGTGGAGGGCGCGCCGAGGGCGAGGGTGGTCAGGTCGTCGAGGGGCAGCGGGCGTGCCTCCCAGCCGAACTGGTACTGCCGGTCGACGCGGACACCGCCGGTGATGCCCTTGGGATCGTGCAGCAGCGGGCCGTAGTTGATCCGGCCGAGGTTCTCGACGAGCAGTTCCAGGACGGCGCCGCCCTCGGGCACCCGCAGTGGCAGGGCCTGCTCGGGGTGGTTGCGGTCGAGGACGCCGAGGGGTTCGCCGTCGAGGAAGACCTGGGCGCGGTCGGCGAGGCCGTCCACTCGCAGTTCGCCGTGGGCGAGCGGGCCGCGCAGGCGGGTGCGGTAGTGGATGAGGCCGAGGTTCTGGCCGAGTCGCTCCATCGGGCTGGGCTCGGGGAGGTGGTGCGCGGTGGAGAGTTCGCCGAGGGCGCCGTCGGCGCCGAGCAGCGGGCGGCTCGCGGTGACGGGGGCGCGGCGGGGGGTGAGGCGGGCGGGCAGCGGCGGCAGCGGGTGGGGGTTGGGGCCGAGGTGGCGTTCGATCACCGCGCGGAAGAGGTGGAACTTCTCGGTGAGTTCGCCGGCCTCGCCGACCGGGGCGTCGTAGTCGTAGCTGGTGACGTCCGGCTGGTAGCTCGTGCCGTCGTGGTTGGCGCCGTTCCACCAGCCGAAGTTGGTGCCGCCGTGGCCCATGTACAGGTTGACCGAGGCGCCGGCGGCGAGCTGGGCGTCGAGGACTTCGGCGGCGTCCTCGGCGTCGCGCACGTGGTGCGGTGTGCCCCAGTGGTCGAACCAGCCGCACCAGTACTCCATGGTGACGAGCGGGCCGACCGGCTGGTGGCGGCGCAGGCAGGCGAGGGACTCCTCGGGGCGGGAGCCGAAGGTGCCGGTGGTGAGGAGTCCGGGCACCCGGCCGCCGAGCTGGAAGCCGTCCTCGGCGCCGTCGGCGGTGAACAGCAGGACGTCGACGCCGCGGGTGACCAGGGCGTCCCTCAGGTGTTCGAGGTAGGCGGTGTCGTTGCCGTAGCTGCCGTACTCGTTCTCCACGGCGACGGCGACCACCGGGCCGCCGTGGGAGGAGAGCAGCGGGAGCAGCACGGGCACCAGGTGGTCGAACCAGGCGTCGACAGCGGCGAGGAAGGGCGGGTCGAGGCGGCGCAGCCGCATCGCGGGGTCGGCGAGCAGCCAGCCGGGCAGGCCGCCGAACTCCCATTCGGCGCAGATGTAGGGGCCCGGGCGGACGATGACGTCGAGGCCGAGGTCGCCGGCGGCGTGGACGAAGGCGGCGAGGTCGCGGTCGCCGGTGAAGTCGGCGCGGTCGGGGGTGGCCTGGTGGAAGTTCCAGGCGACGTAGGTTTCGACGGTGTTGACGCCCATGGCGCGCAGCCGGGTGAGGCGGTCGGTCCACTGTTCGGGGCGGATGCGGAAGTAGTGGACGGCGGCGGAGACGATCCGGTGCGGGTGTCCGCCGCGCAGGAAGGTGTCGCCGTCGGTGGTGAGGGCGGGGTGGGGGGCCTGGTCGGCCATCGGGTCCTCCGCGGGAGGGGAGCGGGAGTGAGGGGGGTGGGACCTCGGTGGGTCCGGGCGCACGGCTGCGCGGGTGGCTGCGGGCGGATCGGCGGCGGCCACCGTGGTCACCCTAGGAGTTCTGTGATCGCACGGTCAATCGATCGGCGATCATCGGCATTATTGATCAATTTTCGATCGAACGATACTCTTCGATCGGAAAATCATCGGCTGACCGCTTCCGGACGACGCGTCGGCGGGCACGACAGATGGAGGCCAGGATGGCCATCTCGGGGGAAGAGCGCCGCAGGCTGATCGTGTCGGCCGTCGGCGAGCTCGGCGGGCGGGTCCGCCTCACGGAACTGGCCGACCGGCTGGGCATCCCGGCCGTGACGGTCCGCCGGGACGTCGCCGCGCTCGCCGACGCCGGCCGGCTCTCCCGCTCGCACGGCTTCGTCTCCCTGGAACGCCCGGACGGCGCCGGGCCGCCGCTCGCCCCCGGCCCCGGGGAGGGCCGCGCCCTCGGCCTGTTGGTGCCCTCGGTCGGCTCCTACTTCGACGAGGTGATCGCCGGGGCCCGGGCCGCCGCCGCGGCCGCCGGGGCCCGGCTGGTCCTGGGCATCGCCCCGTACGGAGCGGGCGGCGACCGGCTGCAGGCCGAACGCCTGCTGGAGTCCGGCGCCGAGGGCCTGCTGCTGGCCCCGGGGCTGGTCCCGGGCCGGACGGCCGAGGACTACGCCTGGCTGGACGCCCTGCCGGTGCCCGCCGTGCTGGTGGAGCGCCGCTCCCCCACGCCGGACGGCCCCGGGTCCGGACTGGACACCGTGGCCTCCGACCACCGGCACGGGGTACTGAGCGCCCTGCGCCACCTGGCCGGGCTCGGCCACGGGAGCGTGCTGCTGGCCGCCCGCGGCGACTCCTGGACGGCCGCCGAGGTGCGGGCCGGGTACCGGGAGGGCACCCGGCTGCTCGGACTGCCCGACCTGCCGACGCTGGACATGCTCGGGCCCGGCGACCTGCCGGCCGATCCCGAGCCACTGGTGGCGCGGATCGCCGAGGCCGTGCGGTCCGGGACCCGGGCGGTGCTCGTCCACAACGACCAGGACGCGCTGCGGCTGGCGCCGCTGCTGCGCGCGCACGGCCTGGCGGTGCCCGCGGACGTGGCGCTGGTCGCCTACGACGACGTCTTCGCCGCGCTCGCCGCGCCCCCGCTGACCGCCGTCGCCCCGCCCAAGCACGCGGTGGGCGCGGCGGCCGTCGACCTGCTGCTGCGCCGCCTGGCGGCGGGCGCCGAGCTGCCGGTGCACCGCACGGCGCTGCTCCCGGTCCTGCGCGTGCGCGCCTCCTGCGGGGCCGAGCGGACGGCCCCGCGGGCGGGCGCCGCGCTCCTGGGGTGAGGGCGCGGCGCCCGCCGGAGAAGCCCGTGTGCGGCCTCAGCCCGCCAGCAGCGCGGACAGGTGGCGCGCCCCGCCGCCCAGCTGCGGTGCCAGGGGCGCGGCACGCGGGTGCCAGGGGGCCTCGTACTCCCAGGCCGCCCAGGTGCCGGGCGCCAGCAGGCGCAGGCAGTCGGCGATCGGCAGCACGCCCGTGCCGAGCGGCAGCGGGGTGAGGTCGTCCGCCGAGGCGACGTCCTTGACCTGCGCGTAGCCGAGGTGGGGGCCGAGCGCGCGGTGGGTCTGTGCCGGGGTCTCGCCGGCCAGCCAGGTGTGCAGCAGGTCCCAGAGCGCTCCGACCGCGGGGTGGTCCACCCGGTTCAGCAGTGGCGCCAGGGCTGCCCCGGCGCGGTGGGAGTCGTGGGTCTCGACGAGGATCCGCACGCCGAGGGCCGCCGCCCGCGGGGCCGCCGCGCGCAGGCGGCGGACGGCGCGCTCGTCGGCCTCGGCCGCCGGGCCGGGGCCGCCGTGCGGGAAGACCCGCAGGTGGCGGCAGCCGAGGTCGGCGGCCAGCCGCAGGTGGACGGTCAGCGCGGCGAGCACCGGCGCGTCCGGCCCGGGCGCGGCGACGCCGACGTAGGAGGCGAGGGTCAGCGGGAGGACCCCGGCGGTGGACAGCAGGCGGGCGGCGCGGCGGCGTTCGTCGGCGTCCAGCGCGAGGCGGACCGGCTGGTCGTCGGCGCAGCGCAGTTCGAGGCCGTGCCAGCCGTGCTCGGCGGCGAGGGCGGCGGCCCGGTCGAGCGGCAGCCCGGGCAGGCCGAGGGTGGCGAGGGCGAGGGGCACGGCGGTTCAGTCCCCTTCGGCGGGGTGGACGGTGACGGCGGCCGGTGCCAGGCGGATCCGCAGGGCCGGGGCGCCGGCGGGGCGGACGGTCAGCTCGACGGCCTGCGGATCCCGCTCGTCCGGCCGCGCCTCCAGGCTGAGCGTGCCGGCGAGGGCGGGCGGCTGGGGGACGGCGGTGAGGCGGGCGGCGCAGGCGAACAGGGTGGGGCCGGTGGCGGGCAGTTCGCCGGTGAGCCGGGGCAGCGCCGCCTCGGGGCCGAAGGCGGTGCCACCGGGGACCCGGACGCTGTCGGCGGCGGTGAAGCCGTGTAGGGCGTGCAGTTCGGAGGCGAGCCGCCCGTCCGCCCGGACGCCGGCGCGGTGCGGCTCGGTGCGCGTGCCCGCGACGGCCCAGCCGGTCTGGGTGACCGGGGTGCCGGCCGGCCCGCCGGTGACCAGGTGGGCCCGGAACTCCTCGGCGCCGTGGGCCAGGGTGAGCGAGGTGACGGTGACGCCGGGCAGTTCACGGCCGCCGACGCGCGGGTGCCAGCGGGAGGCGGCCCAGCCGGGCCCGGTGCCGAGCGGGTGGACGCGGCCGCGTTCGGTGGGTCCGGCGTCGGTCAGCAGGGCGAGGTGGTTGTCGGCGGGGCCCTCGAAGGCCGGCCCGGTGGCGGTGGAGTGGGCGAGCCGCGCGTAGTACGGGTCGTCGGGGCCCACGGCGTCGGCGGGCTGGTCGTCGCTGCCGTGGTTGTGCAGCCGGACCAGGCCGTCGGCGGCGGTGGACTGCACCAGCCAGCCGGGCCCGCGCAGGGCGAGGACGGTGTCGCGCTCCTCGACGGGCGCGAGTGCCTCCGGCGCGGTCCACACCGGGTGGCCGGGCGGGAGCAGCAGGCCGAGGAAGGCGCTGCCGGCCCAGTACGGGGAGGCGGGGCCGGAGTAGTCCTGGACGAGCCGGAGGTCGGGTCCGTGCCAGCCGAGGGTGAGCAGGCCCCGGTCGTCGACGGCGCCGCGGTCGAGGAAGTGGCGCAGGGCTCCGGAGGCGAGGCGGCGGGTGGTGCCGGGGGCGAGCGGGGTGTGGCCGGTCAGGGCCCCGGCCCAGAGCGGGGCGGTGGCGGCGAAGCGGTAGGTGAGGGAGCGGCCCTGGTGGACGGGCGCGCCGTCGGCGCCGAAGGTGTGGGCGTAGCCGGCCAGGTGGGCGGCGAGGCGTTCGCCGTACTCGGCGCGCAGGGTCCGGTCGCTGGCGAGGTGGGCGTGCAGGACGGGGTACAGGTGCAGGGCCCAGCCGTTGTAGTGGTCGAAGGCGCGGGGGCGGCCGTCGGTGTACCAGCCGTCGCCGAGGTACCAGCGGTCGATGTGCTCCAGCCCGCGGCGGACGGCGGCGCGGGCCTCGGGTTCGGCGATGCCGGCCTCGGCGAGGAAGCCGCCGACGGACAGCGGGAAGAGCTGCCAGTTGTTGTCGTTGGGCACGCGGTGCAGGGCGTCGGCGAGCCAGCGGCCGACCCGGTCGCGGACGGGTCCGGAGAGCCGGTCCCAGAGCCAGGGGCGGGTCAGGCGCAGGGCGAAGGCGATGGAGGCGGCCTCGACCATGGCCTGGCCCCGGTCGGTGATCAGCGGCCAGGACTCGCGGTCGCCGTCGGCGAGGTCGCGCTCGCCGGTGGGGGTGCGGGTGCCGGCGTCGAGTCCGGCGGCGTAGTGCGCCAGCAGGCCGTGCGGATCGGCGCCGCCCGCGCCGGCCACCCGCAGGGCGGCGGGCAGGAAGGTGCGGGCGAAGCCCTCCAGGCCGTCGGAGCGGCGCCCGGAGCGGCTCGGGCGGGGGCCGGGCAGGTCGATCAGCGCCCCGGCGGGACTGGCGTGGGGGCGGACCGCGGTCAGCAGGCCGTCGGCGACCGCCACCCAGTGCTCCCTGGTCCAGCCGGTGTGCGGGCTGAGGTCGCGGTCCTCCGGGGGCAGGCGCATGAGGTCCTCCGTGATCGGGTGGTGAGCCGGAATCTAGGCAGCACCTGATCATTCGTCAAGCTGACACGATCAAATGAGCGGCTTGATCGGATTGTGATGTTGGCGCAACGGCGGACCGTTGCCCCGATTTTTCGCCATTTCCGGTGGTCATGACGGGGACACGGAGGGCCCGGCGGGTCGATCAGGTCAGATCATTTGATCCAAATCTCTTGACTCCGATCGCCGACCTGCTCAGGATGACAGCCAATCGCCCCCACCCTGCGAGTCCCGGCCGGAGCCGACCGTTCCGGGCCCCGCGCACCCTCGTCCTAAGGAGCCCACCGATGCGCTCGACCCCCCTCTCCCGGCGCAGAGCCCTCCGCGCCGCCGCCGCGGCCACCTCGGCCGCGCTCTGCGTCACCCTGCTGGCCGCCTGCGGCAGCAGCGGCGACGGGGCGGCGAGCACCGCCGCGGACGACGGCAAGCCGGTCAGCCTGACCTTCTGGGGCTGGGCGAAGGGCACCAAGGACGTGGTCGCCGCGTTCAACGCGAGCCACCCGAACATCCAGGTCACCTTCGAGGAGATCCCGGCCGGCGCGGCCGGCGGCTACGCCAAGCTCTCCAACGCGGTGAAGGCGGGCAACGCCCCCGACGTCTTCAACGTCGAGTACCCGCAGCTGCCGGACTTCGTCAGCCAGGGCGCCGTCCAGGACATCAGCAAGCTGGTCGGCGGCGACCTCAAGGCCAAGTACCTGCCGCAGGCCGTCGAGCTCACCTCGCTCGGCGGCCGGACCTGGGCCCTGCCGCTGGACGCCTCCCCCCAGGTCTACTACTACCGCAAGGACCTCTTCGCCAAGGCCGGCATCACCGTCCCCAAGACCTGGGACGAGTTCCGCACCGCGGCGCAGCAGCTGAAGGCCGCCCAGCCCGACACCCGCATCGCCACCTTCTTCCCCGACGACCCGACCACCCTCGAGGCGATGGCCTGGCAGAACGGCGCCCACTGGTTCACCGCCGCCGACGAGTCCTGGAAGGCCGACCTGACCGGGACGGAGACCCGCAAGGTCTCCGAGTACTGGCAGAAGCTGGCCGACGAGGACCTCGTGCGCGTCATGCCGTCCTTCAGCCAGCAGTGGACCGCCTCCCTGCAGAAGGGCGAGACGGCCGGCTACCTCGGCGCCACCTGGGGCGGCGGCGTCCTGAAGGCCAACGTCGGCACCACCCCGGAGGTCAACGGCACCTGGGCGGCCGCGCCGATGCCCAGCTGGGACGGCACCCCCGCCAGCGGCATGCTCGGCGGCACCACCTTCGCCGTGTCCAAGGACAGCAAGAAGGCCAAGGCCGCCGTCGAGTTCGCCACCTGGGCGACCACCACCGCCGACGGCTTCAAGGCCCGGATCTCCTCCGGCACCTCCTCCGCCTACCCGGCCGCCACCGAGCTGGTGCCGGTCGCCAAGCAGGCCTTCAACACCGACTTCTACGGCGGCCAGGACCTCTACGCCCTGTACTCGGACGCCGCCAAGTCGATCAAGCCGGGCTGGACCTGGGGCCCGGCGATGGGCCTCACCAACGGCTCGCTGAAGGACTCCTTCGGCAAGGTCGCCGACAAGAGCGGCACCATCGACCAGGCGCTCGACACCGCGCAGCAGGCCACCCTCGCCGAGTTCAAGAACCGCGGACTGAAGGTCGCCCAGTGACCTCCGGCGCCCATCCCGGCCGTACCGCCCGCGTCGCCGGGCGGCGACGCGGGCGGTACGGGGCACCGGCCGTGCTGCTCGCCCCGTTCCTCCTGCTCTTCACCGCGTGCACGCTGATCCCGATCGGCTACGCGATCCGGCTCAGCCTGTTCACCGAACGCCGCTCCGGCCTCGGCTTCGGCGACGCCGAGACGGTGTTCACCGGGCTCGGCAACTACACCCGGGCACTGTCGGACGCGGCCTTCCGGGACGGCTTCCTGACCGCCGCCCAGTACTGCCTGATCTACATCCCGCTGATGACCGGTCTGGCGCTCGTCCTGGCCCTGCTGCTGGACTCCACGCTGGCCCGCGCCCGGCGCTTCTTCCAGCTGGCGCTGTTCATCCCGCACGCCGTGCCCGGAATCATCGCCGCGCTGCTGTGGATGTACCTCTACACCCCCGGCATCAGCCCCGTGCTGGACGCGCTGGAGGCCCTGGGCACCCAGCCCGACCCGCTCGGCCACCCGCTGCCCGCCGTGGTCAACATGGCGCTGTGGCAGTGGACCGGCTACAACCTGGTCATCTTCTACGCCGCGCTGCAGGCCATCGACCGCTCGGTGCTGGAGGCCGCCGTCGTCGACGGCGCCGGACCGCTGCGCACCGCCCTGAACATCAAGGTGCCGCTGATCCGGCCCTCGATCGCCATGGTCGGCCTGTTCACCGTCATCGGCTCGCTCCAGCTGTTCACCGAGCCGATGATCCTCTACGGCACCTCACCGGGCGTCACCTCTTCCTGGACCCCGAACATGTACGCCTACACGGCCGCCTTCGAACGCCACGACTACGGGCTCGCCGCTTCCGCCTCGGTGCTGCTGGCCCTCGCCGCGGCGGGGCTCTCCTTCGCCGTCACCCGGCTCACCCGGGGCCGTACCGAACGCCGGCGGGAGGCCGACGCATGACCACCACCGCCACCCGCCCCAGCGGCGCCCCGCCGCGCCGCGAACCCCGGGCCGGCCGGCCGCGCCGCCCCTGGACGCTCTCCAAGGCCGCCGTCAACGGCACCCTGGTCCTGGCCACCGTCTACACCCTGTGGCCGCTCGGCTGGCTGCTCACCGCCTCTGCCAAGAACACCGCCGACCTGCTCGGCGGGAACGCCCTGAACGCCGACAACTTCCGGCTCGGCCAGAACCTGCACGACCTGGCCACCACCGGCGACGGCATCTACTTCCGCTGGTACCTGAACTCGCTGCTGTACGCCGGGATCGGCTCGCTGCTGTGCGCGCTGGTGTGCGTCGCGGCCGGCTACGCCTTCCACGTCTACCGCTTCCCCGGCAAGGAGAAGGTGTTCGGCCTGGTGCTGCTGGGCGTGCTGGTGCCCACCACGGCGCTCGCACTGCCGATGTACCTGCTGGCCTCCGAGCTCGGCATCGTCAACACCTTCTGGGCGGTCTTCCTGCCCTCGCTGGTCAACCCCTTCGGCGTCTACCTGGCCCGGGTGTTCTGCGCCGGCTACGTGCCGAACGAGGTCCTGGAGGCCGCCCGGATGGACGGCGCCGGGGAGCTGCGGACCTTCTGGTCGATCGGGCTGCGGATGGTGATGCCCGGCTTCGTCACCGTGCTGCTGTTCCAGTTCACCGCCATCTGGAACAACTTCTTCCTGCCGCTGGTGATGCTCTCCGACAACCGGCTCTTCCCGGTCAGCCTCGGCCTGTTCAGCTGGAACGCCCAGACCAAGGCCTTCCCCGAGTACTACCCGCTGGTCATCACCGGCTCGCTGCTCGCCGTCGTGCCGCTGGTGCTCGCGTTCGTGCTGCTCCAGCGGCACTGGAAGGCCGGTCTGACCGCGGGGAGCGTCAAGTGAACCCGAACCCCGCCACCGCCGAGACCGGCACCACCACCGAGACCGGCACCACCGCCATGACCGTGACCGCCCCTACGCCCGACCGGGAGACCACCGTGCCCGACGGCCGGCCCGCCCGCCGCCCCCGCGCCGTCCTCGCCATGCACCGCGAGCTCGCCGGGCGCCTGATCGACCCGCACACCATGGCCCGGCTCACCGCCCTGGCCGACCTCGACCCGGCGCTCGTCCTGGACGACTTCACCACCCCCGAGGCCCGCGCCGCGCTCGCCGACGCCGAGGTGATCGTCTCCAGCTGGGGCTGCCCGCCGATAGACGAGGAGGTGCTGGCCGCCGCCCCGCGGCTGAGCGCCGTCATCCACGCCGCCGGCTCGGTCAAGCACCACGTCACCGAGGCCTGCTGGCGCCGCGGCGTGCAGGTCACCTCCGCGGCCTGGGCCAACGCCCTGCCGGTCGCCGAGTACACCGTCGCCGTCGTCCTGCTCGCCAACAAGCGGCTGCTGCCGATCCGTGAGGAGTACCGGCGCCGCCGCGCCCCGTACGACTGGCAGCTGGCGTACGCCGCGGCCGGCAACTACCGGCGCACCGTCGGCATCGTCGGCGCCTCCCGGATCGGCCGGCGGGTGATGGAACTGCTGCGCCCCCACGACCTGGACCTGCTGCTGCACGACCCGTACGTCGACCCCGCCGAGGCCGCCCGGCTCGGCGCCCGCTCCGTGGAGATGGACGAACTCTGCGCGGCCTCCGACGTGGTGAGCGTGCACGCCCCCGAACTGCCGGCCACCCGGCACCTGATCGACGGCCGCCGGCTCGCCCTGATGCGCGACGGCGCCACCCTGGTCAACACCTCGCGCGGCTCCCTGGTCGACCAGGAAGCACTGGTGCGCGAGGCCGCCTCCGGACGCCTCGACGCCGTCATCGACGTCACCGAGCCGGAGGTGCTGCCCGCCGACTCCCCGCTCTACGAGCTGCCGAACGTCTTCCTCACCCCCCACGTGGCCGGCTCGCTCGGCGGCGAGCTGCACCGGATGGCGGCCGCCGCCGCCGACGAGCTCGCCCGCTACACCGCCGGGCACCCGTTCGCCCACCCCGTCCTCGCCGAGGACGAACACCGCACCGCGTGATGCCGCGCCGCGCCCCTGTGCCGCGCGGCCCCGCAGCATGCTCCTCTCAGCACGTCCCTCTCAGCACGTCCCTCGCAGCACGCCCCCTCACAGCACGCCCCTCGCACCACGTGCTCCCCGCACCAGCAACGAATCGGAGAACCCCATGCCCCGCAGGGTGATCGGCATCGTCATGAACGGCGTCACCGGCCGGATGGGCTACCGCCAGCACCTGGTCCGCTCCATCCTGGCCATCCGCGACCAGGGCGGCCTGCCGCTCGACGACGGCGACACGCTGTGGCCCGAGCCGATCCTGGTCGGCCGCAGCGCCGACAAGCTCAAGGACCTCGCCGACCGGCACGGCCTCACCCACTGGACCACCTCGCTCGACGAGGCCCTCGCCCACCCGCTCGCCGAGATCTACTTCGACGCCCAGGTCACCCCCGCCAGGGAGACCGCGCTGCGCACCGCGATCGCCGCCGGCAAGCACATCTACACCGAGAAGCCCACCGCCGAGTCGCTGGAGGCCGCGCTCGACCTCGCCCGCCTCGCCCGCGACGCCGGGGTGTGCAACGGCGCCGTCCAGGACAAGCTCTTCCTCCCCGGCCTGCGCAAGCTCAAGCGGCTGGTGGACGGCGGCTTCTTCGGCCGGATCCTCTCCGTGCGCGGCGAGTTCGGCTACTGGGTCTTCGAGGGCGACTGGCAGCAGGCCCAGCGGCCGTCCTGGAACTACCGCGCCGAGGACGGCGGCGGCATGGTCCTCGACATGTTCCCGCACTGGCGCTACGTGCTGGACGGCATCATCGCCCCCGTCCGCTCGGTGTACGCGCACACCGCCACCCACATCCCCGAGCGGACCGACGAGCGCGGGCAGGTCTACCGGGCCACCGCCGACGACGCCGCCTACGGCGTCTTCGAGCTGGAGGGCGGCATCACCGCCCAGATCAACTCCTCCTGGGCGGTCCGGGTGGACCGCGACGAACTGGTGGAGTTCCAGGTCGACGGCACGGAGGGCAGCGCGGTCGCCGGGCTGCGCGAGTGCCGCTTCCAGCACCGCGCGGCCACCCCCAAGCCGGTCTGGAACCCGGACCTGCCGGCGACCGAGCCGTTCCGCGCGCAGTGGCAGCGGGTGCCGGACAACGAGGAGTTCGACAACGGGTTCAAGGCGCAGTGGGAGCTCTTCCTGCGCCACGTGACCACCGGCTCCCCGTACCACTGGGACCTGCTGGAGGGTGCCAAGGGCGTGCAGCTCGCCGAACTCGGCCTGCGCTCCGCCCGCGAGGGACGCCGGATGGACGTCCCCGAGCTGTCCCTGTGACGGCCCGCCGGCCGCATCCCGGCCGGCCACCGAGCACCCGGCCCCCGGGGTACCGACCGCCCCGCAGCCGCCCGCCGACGAGACGAATGCGCTGACACCATGACCGAGATCGACCTGCCCGGCCACGGCCGGCTCCGGCTGCGCGAGCCCGCCGTCCTGCCCGCCCCGCCCGCCCCCGCCCGCTCGCGGACGGCCTTCGCCGCCGCCCACGTGGTCGCCGACCCGCTGGGCGACAACGCCCCCGGCGCACCCGCCGCCGTCGACTGGGACGCCACCCTCGCCTTCCGCCGGCACCTGTGGTCGCTGGGCCTCGGCGTGGCCGACGCGATGGACACCGCCCAGCGCGGCATGGGCCTCGACTGGCCGGCCACCCGCGAACTGATCACCCGCTCCGGGGCCGCGGCCCGCGCCTGCGGCGGCCTGCTGGCCTGCGGCGTCGGCACCGACCAGCTCGCTCCCGGCCCCCACCCGCTGGACGCCGTCCGGGCCGCCTACGAGGAGCAGCTGACCGTCGTCCAGGAGGCCGGCGCGCAGCCGATCCTGATGGCCAGCCGCGCCCTGGCCGCCGCCGCGCGCGGCCCGGAGGACTACCTGGAGGTCTACGGCAGGCTGATCGCCGCCTCCGAGCGGCCGGTGCTGCTGCACTGGCTCGGCGAGATGTTCGACCCGGCGCTGGCCGGCTACTGGGGCTCCGCCGACCTCGACACGGCCGCCGCGACCGTGCTGGAGCTGATCGGCGCGCACGCCGACCGGATCGAGGGCATCAAGATCTCCCTGCTGGACGCCGACCGGGAGATCGCCCTGCGCCGCGCGCTGCCGGCCGGCGTGCGGATGTACACGGGCGACGACTTCCACTACCCCGAGCTGATCCGCGGCGACGAACACGGCCACAGCCACGCCCTGCTGGGCGTCTTCGACCCGATCGCGGCCACCGCCGCGGCGGCGCTGCGGGCGCTCGACGAGGGCGACCTCGACCGCTACGAGGAGCTGTTCGCGCCGACCGTGCCGCTGGCCCGGCACCTGTTCGCCGCGCCGACCTTCCACTACAAGACCGGTGTGGTGTTCCTCGCCTGGCTGGCGGGCCACCAGGACCACTTCACCATGGTGGGCGGTGCGCAGAGCGGGCGTTCGCTGCCCCACCTGGTGGAACTGTTCCGGCTCGCGGACGCCGCCGGGGTGCTCCCCGACCCGGATCTCGCGGCCGACCGGATGCGCCGGCTGCTCGCCGTCGCGGGGGTGGCGGCATGAGCGGCGCCGGCCCGGCGAACGGCCTCGCGAGGCTGTCGCTCAACCAGATCACCACCCGGGGCTGGAGCCTTCCGGAGGCCGTGCGGGGCTGCGTGGACGCCGGCATCCCGGCCATCGGGCTCTGGCGCGACAAGGTCGCCGAGACCGGCCTGACCCGCTCCGCGAAGCTGTGCCGGGACGCCGGACTCGCCGTCAGCAGCCTCTGCCGGGGCGGCTTCCTCACCGCCGACGGCCCCGAGCGGCGCCGGGCCGCGCTCGCCGACAACCTCCAGGCCATCGAGGAGGCCGCCGAACTCGGCACCGACACCCTGGTCCTGGTCGTCGGCGGCCTGCCGGCCGGCAGCCGCGACCTGGTCGGCGCCCGCGCCGCCGTCGCCGACCTGCTCGCCGAACTCGCCCCGCACGCGGGCGACTTCGGTGTGCGACTGGCGATCGAGCCACTGCACCCGATGTTCTGCGCCGACCGGGCGGTGGTCTCCACCCTGGCCCAGGCGCTCGACCTCGCCGCCCCGCACCCCGCCCGGCAGGTCGGCGTCGTCGTCGACAGCTACCACGTCTGGTGGGACCCGGCGCTGCGCGAGCAGATCGCCCGCGCCGGTCGAGAGGACCGGATCGCCTCCTACCAGGTGTGCGACTGGACCCTGCCGCTGCCCGCCGACGCCCTGCTCGGCCGGGGCCACGTCGGTGACGGCCACATCGACTTCCGCGCCCTCACCGACCTGGTCACCGCCGCCGGGTACGAGGGCTGGATCGAGGTCGAGATCTTCAACCAGGAGATCTGGGACACCCCGGGCGAGCTGACGCTGCGCACCCTGATCGAGCGGCACCTGACGCACCTGGCCTCGCCGTGAGGGTCATCGTCGCGCCCGACTCCTTCAAGGGCACCGTCACCGCCCGGGACGCCGCCCGGGCGCTGGCCGCCGGCTGGCGCTCGGTGCGGCCGGACGACGAACTGCTGCTCCGTCCGATGGCCGACGGCGGGGAGGGCACCCTCGACGCGCTCGTGGCGGCCCTCCCCGGCGCCGTCCCGCACCCGGTCCCCGACTGCACCGGCCCCGACGGGGGGCCGGTCACCGGCCGCTACGCGCTGCTGCCGGACGGCACCGCGCTGGTCGAACTCGCCGACACCGGCGGACTGCCGCTGCTCGGCGACGCCCTCGCCCCGCTCACCGCCGGCACCCGCGGCACGGGCGAGACCATCGCCGCCGCGCTGGACGCCGGCGCGCGGCAGGTGACCGTCGCGCTCGGCGGCTCCGCGTCCACCGACGGCGGCGCCGGGCTGCTGGCCGCCCTCGGCCTGCGGCTGCTGGACGACACCGGCGCCGACCTCCCGGACGGCGGCGGCGCCCTCACCCGGGCCGCCCGGCTCGACCGCACCGCCCTGCGCGCCGCCCCGCCCGGCGGTGTCCGGCTGCTGACCGACGTGACCAACCCGCTGCTCGGCCCCAGCGGGGCGGCCGCGGTCTACGGGCCGCAGAAGGGGGCCGACCCGGCCCGGATCGCCGTCCTGGAGGCGGGGCTGCGCCGCTTCGCCGACCTGCTCGGGGGCGACCCGGCCCTCCCCGGCTCCGGCGCGGCCGGCGGCACCGCCTACGGCCTGGTGACCGCCTGGGGTGCGCGGATGGTCCCCGGCGCGGCGGCGGTCGCCGAGCTGACCGGCCTCGACGAAGCCCTCACCGGGGCCGGCCTGGTGATCACCGGCGAGGGCCGGTTCGACCGCACCAGCCTGCTCGGCAAGGCGGTCGGCGAGGTCCTCGCCCGCGCGGAGCGGGCCGGCGTCCCCGCCCGGGTCGTCGCCGGGGAGGCCTCCGACCCTGGCGCTGGCGCACTCACCCTCACCGGGCTGTCCGGCGACCCGGCCGACGCCCGCCACCGGGCGGCCCACTGGCTCACCGCCGCCGGCGCACAGCTGGCCCGCGCGCGGACGGCCGGCTGACCTCCCCTTCGACGTCCGCGGGTCCGGCCTGTTCAGTTCGGCGGCTTCGTCGACGGCTTCGGCAACGTCGACGTTGCCGAAGCCGTCGGCACGCAGACGGGCGCGCGCCGTTCTGCCAGCGGCAGAACACCGGCCGGACCGGGCTCGACGATCACTACAGTCCAATCCCATGAGGACGATCACGACGCGCACGGTCGAATACCCGGCGGACGGTTTGACGATGACCGGCCACCTCGCTCTCCCGGCGGGTGCCGACCGCCGGCCCGCGGTGCTGCTCGGACCGGAGGGCACGGGGCTCAGCAACGTCGAGCGCCGCCGGGCCGACGCTCTCGCCGAACTGGGATACGTAGCGTTGGCCTTCGACCTCCACGGCGGGCGCTACCTGAGCGACCCCGAGGAGATGCTGGCCCGGTGCCTGCCGCTGCTCGCCGATCCGGACCGGATGCGGGGCATCGGCCATGCCGCGCTCGACGTGCTGCGCGCCGAACCGCGGACCGACCCCGACCGGATCGCCGTCGTCGGCTACGGCACCGGGGGCGCCGTCGGGCTGGAACTCGGGCGCGACGGCGCCGACCTGCGCGCGATCGGGACGGTCAACGCAACTACCACGGGCCGGCCGGGCGAGGCGGCGCGCATTCGCTGCCCGGTGTGGGCCGGGGTCGGGTCGGAAGACCCGATCATGCCGCCCGCGCAACGGAACGCGTTCACCGCCGAGATGCAGGCTGCAGGCGTCGACTGGCGCCTCACGGTCTACGGCGGCGCCTTGCACGCCTTCCACCACCCCACGGTCGACCACCCCACGGTCCCCGGCGTCGGCTACCACCCACGGCACGCGCAGCGGGCCTGGCGCGACGTCGTCGACCTGCTCGCCGAGTGCCTGCCCGTGACGGAGGCTCCGGGGGCATGACCCGGGCAGCCGGCCTGGCGCCGGGCCACGACGATCGCTCGTCCTAGTGTCCCTGGGCCGTTGGTACGGCCTTCGCGGGATCCCGAACCAGGCGGCGGTCTTCGCCGGGGTGACGTGTTCGCGCGGGTACACCGGTACCACCATCACACAGCGAGACGGGCGGCACTCGTGGCGCCGGCCACTCTTACGGGTGACGATGAGCATGGCGCCCACTCCGCGAGTGTCCGGGGCAGGTCGGCCGCAGCATGACGGATGATCAATAAAGCTTTCAAGCAACGTCGTTGAGACGTCGGACGCCTCGATCGACCTGCCCGGACCGTCTCCCCCGTTGCGACCTCGCCCAACCATCACCGGACCGGGTCGGCGGCCACCTCGAAGACGCTCAGTAATGGCAAAAGCACCGGCGGCTCCTGGATGAGGGGCTAGCCTCAGCTCATGGGGTCATGGGAATTGGCGATCGCCATCGGTGGCGCAGCCGCCGCCTTGCTCACGGCCGGGGCCACCGTGCTCTCGACCGGACTCGATGTGCGTGAGCGGCTGTCACGGCTGCGGCGTCCTCCGGCTCCCCCGCCCGCGGTGAAACCCGCCCCCGATGGCGCCGCCGAACCCGGCGACAGGTACGACGCGTTCGTCTCCTACGCAGAGGTGGACGCCGAGGCGGCGCAGACCCTTGCCACCCGGTTGCGTGCCGAAGGGCTGCGGGTCTTTCTGGCCGAGTGGATCGGCCCGGGTCTGGTGGAGAGCCTGGAGAAGGAAGCGGCCCTGCGCGTCACGGCCAACGGGATCCTGCTCTTCAGCAGCGCGACGATGAACAACGCCGCGATCCGCGACGAGTACGCGGTGCTGCTCCAGCGCGTGCACACCGGTGGACGGCGGTTCATCCCCGTGCTCGTGGACGACGTGGAGCTGCCGCCCTTCGCCAGGATCCGCCGGCCCGCGGACCTGCGGAATCCCGGCAGTGCGCCCTACGACGCGAGCCTCGCCGCGCTGGTGCGGGCGGTACGGCCGCCGGGCGAAGCCGTATGACCCATGTGCTCCTCTCCTACGCCAGGGAGGACGCCGACTGGGCGAGGGCGCTGGCAGCCCGTCTCGGGCAGAGCGCCCTGACCGTCCTCTTCGACGAGTGGGACGTGCTGCCCGGTGACGTGGGCGTGCACTACACCGAGGCCGCGATCGAGGACGCCGGGTGTGCCCTGGTCATCATCAGCCCGGCCTCGCGCACCTCGCCCTGGGCCCGCGAGGAGTACGCGGCCCTGGTCACGGCCGGAGCGCGGCGGCAGCTGCGGCTCATTCCGCTGCTGATCGGGGACGCCCCTCTCCCGCCCCTGGCCGCGAGCCGGGTCTGGCGCGACTTCAGGACCCCGGACGCCGCCGACTACGAGCGGAAGGTCGACGAACTTGTCGCCACCATCCGCGGCGAGAGCGTCCGGCACGGTCCCGGCGGATCCGTCGCACCGGGACACCCGGAGAACATCGCGTCGGCCCAGCCTTCGCCGCCCCGGCCCCTGGTGCCGCCGGACCGGCCCGCTGTCGTCCTCTGCTACGACAAGGCCGACACGGCGTACGCCCACGCGCTCGCCGACCAGGTGAGAGGAGCCGGACTGCGGGTCTGGTCGGTCGCGGACCTGAGGGCCGGGGACTCGCATGTCTGGGTGAGGCGCCAGCAACTGGACTTCGCGACGGCCGTGATCGTGCTGATGTCACCGCATTCCCAGGACTCCGACGACATCACGGACATGATCCTGGAGGCGATGCACCACCAGCGCCCCTTCTTCCCGGTCCTGCTCGACGGGCAGCGCAACTACCTCCTGGCACACACCTGGTACGCCGACGCCCGGGACGGCCGGCTGCTGAGCACGGCGGAGCTCGGGCGGCTGCGGGACATCGACACCGCCTCCCGCAACGGCAGCTCGCCGGACGAGATGTCCTCCCTGTTCCCGGCTCCGCTCCAGCGGCCCGCGGTGCAGGCGGTGCGGGTGCCGGAGGCCGTCTCCCTCAAACGCCTCGACGGCTATCTCGCCGAGCACAACTTCGTGCACGCGGACCTCCAGACCACCGCCATCGTGCTGGAGGCGGCCGGCCGTCTCGACGAGGGCTGGCTGGGCACCCGCCACGCGCGCCGGATCCCCGCCGAGGTCCTGGCCCGCGTCGACGGCATGTGGGCCGACCACACCCACGGACGGCAAGGCTGGAGCGCCCAGGCGGAACGGGCCGCGGTGCGCGGCAACCGGCACGCGGACTTCCTCGCGCTGTCGGTTGCCTGCGGCTGGCGCAGCTCCGCCGACGCGCTGGTGCCGCGCTTCTACCACGAGTTGACGGAGCGGGCGGGGCCCGGCCCCCGCGGCGCGTACTACCCGACGCTGCGCAATCCGCAGAACGAGCCGTTCAACCACTGGTACGACGAGTGGACTTCCACGGTTCTGGCCGTGCACCTGCGCAGAGGGGACAGGAGGTGAGCCGGTGAAGTGGGCGGACCGGGTGGATCTGGCGATCTACCTGACCGGGTGCCTGGCCGCGCTGTGCTCGCGGGCTATCGACGATCAACTGGCGCTCTACATCCAAGCGTCGGTGAACGTCTTCGGCATCCTGGCTCTCTACCCCCGCGTCTCGCGGAAGACGGACACGCTCAAGGAGAAGAGCAGGAAGGAGAAGCCCGATTCCCCCAAGGGCTGTCTGCTCCTCGTCCTCCTGGTCTACATCACCGCTGCAGAGGTATGGAAAATGGGTATCGTCGTCGTCGTCCTGCTCCTCCTGGTGGTCTCCGGTATCATCAGCCGGACCAGCCTCTTTTACGTGCCACCCGGCCACATCGGCATCGTGCGGCGCCGGACCGGCGCGACCCATCCGGATTTCCCGCTGGTCACCCCGCACGACACCCACGGGGTTCTCGCCCGCACGCTCCTGCCCGGGCGCCACTGGATGACACCGTTCGTCCACGAGGTCCGGATCGTCCCCCGGACGCAGGTGCCGGAGGGCAAGATCGGTCTGGTCACGGCGAAGGCGGGCCGGACCCGGCCGGGGAGCCGGGCGCTGGCACTGCCGGTCCCCTGCGACGACTTCCAGGACGGTGTGAACTTCCTGCTGAACGGCGGGGAACAGGGCGCACAGGTCGGCGTGCTCGCAGGTGGACAGTCCTACTCCATCAACACGGAGCTGTTCCAGGTGAGGTTGGTGGACCGGGTACACATCCCGGCGGGCACCATCGGCCTGGTCGACGCGAAGGCCGGCGGGAACCGGCCGCCCGGGGCGCTCTTCGGTCCTCATGTGGAGTGCGACGACTTCCAGGACGGCGAACGGTTCCTCGCCGGCGGCGGTCAGCAGGGCAAGCAGCTCGCCGTTCTCCAGGGCGGTGCCTACTACGACATCAACCCGGCCCTGTTCGACGTCATCAGCACGCACAATGTGGCGGCACGCGGCGGACCGCTGGAAGCAAGGCACCTGAAGCTGATCTCCATTCCCGCCGACCGGACCGGCGTGGTGATCACGCTCGACGGCGCGAATCCGGGGAAGGACGACCAGGCGGGGCCGCATG
The DNA here is from genome assembly GCF_042792155.1 of Kitasatospora sp. NPDC056651. Taxonomy (NCBI): domain Bacteria; kingdom Bacillati; phylum Actinomycetota; class Actinomycetes; order Kitasatosporales; family Streptomycetaceae; genus Kitasatospora; species Kitasatospora sp. NPDC056651. The sequence continues at coordinate 52,722 of NZ_JBHTWX010000021.1, forward strand.
TGCCGGGCCATCAGGGGTTTCACCTGCCCTGGGTGTTCCTGCGCAACGGTGGCCGACGGGGGGTGCAGGAGGAAACCCTGAGCGGGGGAACGGTCTCCGCGCTCAACCCGTACTTCGTCCGCGTCATGCTGATCCCGACGAACCTCCTCGTCCTGGAGTGGGACGAGAAGACGCCCGAGAAGCAGGACAACTACGACGTGCACCTGGGGAGGATCACGGTCACCGTGCAGGGCTACCGGCTGTTCGTGGATGTGAAGCAGGTCATCCGGATTCCCGCCCAGTCCGCTCCCGGACTGGTCCGGAGGAACGGCGGAGCCCTGATCTCGGACATCGGTGGCCTCGACCCCAACCGGCTGCCCGTCCAGCGCTTCGTGCAACGCGTCCTGGGTCCCATCGTCACCTCGTACTTCAACCAGATCGCCACCGCGTCGACCGTGCTGGAGTTCGTGAAGAACTACCGGGAGAACCGGCTCGAACTCGCCACCCTGGTGGAGAACGAACTCCGTGACTGGGGGGTGGAGGCCGCGCGCACCCACCTGGGCGAGTTCCGGGCCGAGGACGAGACGCTCAACGAGATGCTCAAGCGGACGGCCAACGAGGAGATGGAGAGCGAGAAGCTCGCGCTGCAACTGGAGAACGCGGAACGCGAGGACGCGATCGACAAGGTGCGGGTGGAAGCGGAGCGGCGGCGTCTGAGGCTGCCGCTGGAGGCCGAGATCGAGTCCCTCGGCCTGGAGAACGTCATGGTGCTCAAGATGCTCAGGGAAATCGCCCAGGCACCCGTTCCGCAGTTCCTCAGCGGGGGCGATCTCTCGGCGTTCCTCGAAACGCTGCCGATCAGCCGTCTTGAGGCGTTGATGGACCGGATGCAGAACCTGCGCGGGGGGACCGGGATCGAGGGCGCGGAGCGGCCCGCGCTGCCCGAGGCGGAGGGCAAGGAGGGCGGGAAGAGGGAGTGAGACGCGATGCAGGCTCAGGCGCCGACCACACCGCACGGCCTCTGTGGACGTGCGGGTGTGGGCTTCCGAAACCCCCTGCCGTAGAGAGAGGGTGGCGAGGTCGAGTTCGAGTCGGCCACCGAGGATGTGCGGACGATGGTCCTGGCCGAAAGGCCGGGGCGAGTACGCCGGGGGTGGCCGGCATGACGGTCAACGGCCGGTCGGCGCCGGTGGGCTCGGCGACGATCGCCCCGTCGGCGGTGTGGCCGCGGTCCAGGACGGCGGAGGTTCCCAGGTGGTGTTCGAGGTTCTCCTCGCCGACCACGCCCTGCAGGACCAGGTCGCCGCGCAGGCGTGTCCCGGTCTCGGTGAGTGCTCTGGCGGCGAAGGCCTGGACGACCAGTCCGCTCTTCATGTCCACCGTTCCCCGGCCCCAGACGTGGGTGTCGTCGGTGAACGCCGTGAAGGGGTCGTGGGACCAGCGCGCGGAGTCGTCCGCCGGTACGACGTCGACATGGCCGTTGAAGATCAGCGAGCGCCCGCCGCCACCGCCGCGCAGCACACCGACCACGTTGTCCCGGCCGGGTACCTCGCCGAACAGCTCGGTCTCCGCGCCGGCCTGCCGGTACTGCCGTGCCAGCAGCCGGGAGACCTCCGTCTCGCCTCCGACCGGTTCGTCGTGGTCCTGGTCCGGATAGGTCGGGTTGACGCTGCGGATGGAGACGGCCTCGGCGAGCGTGGCCACCATCTCCTCGCGCATGCCGTCAATGCGGGCGAGCACCCGATCCGTGGCGTCGGGTCTCATGAGGTCACTGCCGGCGTCTCCTCGGCCGGACCGGAGAGCTCGCCGCTGTCGTGGACGGTCCGGCCGCCCACCAGCGTGCGCAGCACCCTGGTTCCGGGGAGGTCGTCCTCCGGGCAGGTCACCGGATCGCGGTCGACGATCGCGATGTCGGCGTGGTTTCCCGGTGTGAGCGAGCCGATCCCGGACCAGCCGAGCACCTTCGCCGCCCCCGTCGTCCACATGCGCAGCGCCTCGATGCGCGTGAGCTTCTGGTCAGGCCCGTCGTTGCGGTGGTCGCTGCCCGCGAAGCGGTGGGTCTGCGCCAGTTCGATCTGCTCCCACGGGTTCTTCGGGCCCCAGTCCGAGCCGCCCGCCAGGTCGAGCCCGGTGTCGAGGAGACGGCGCAGCGGTTCGAGGTCGCGCCAGACGTGGGTGCCCATGCGCTCGCCGTACATCGTGCCCTTGCCCCAGGCGAATCCGGCGCTGGTGGTGACCTGGAAGCCGAGGTCCGCGTAGCGGCGGGCCTGTTGCGACGTGATCGTCATGGCGTGCTGGAGGATCCAGCGCCGGTCGCGGAAGTCGTGCTCCCGCACGACGCGTTCCGCGATGTCGAGGAAGTCGTCGTGCTCGCGGTAGGAGCCGACGCACAGGTTCGCCCGGATGCCGTTGGCGGCGCAGAACCTGACGAAGGTCTCCTCCTTCTCCAGGGACACGAACCGATTGCCGCGGGTGGGGCGGCCGAAGGGGTCCTGGTAGGACTCGTAGGTCGCGAAGTGGCCCGAGAAGCAGGGGCCGCCGGGGCTGAGGGTGAGCCCGTCGAGCCGCAGCACGTCGTCGCCGCCGTCGGCTGTCTGGGCGGCGAACTGTTCGAGGCGGTCGGCGAATTCCTCGTGCGACAGGGGGTCGAACGGGTGGAAGATGACCGACTCGACGTCCAGCGTCGCCTGCACGCGCAGGGGCAGGGCGCCGGTCGCGCGCAGGTGCCGGTAGAGCCCGATGTGCTCCGGCTCCATCGCGTGGCCCTCGTACACGGTGGTCACGCCCTGCGCCGTGTAGCGAGCCAGCTCCGCGGTGGTGCCGGCGACGGCGTTCGCCATGCTGAGCTTCGGCAGCTTGGTGAGGATCTGACCCCAGAAGGGGTCGTAGGTGTAGTAGTTGGTGACGGGTCCGCGCAGGATCCCGGTGAGGTCGCCGGCCTCGTTCTTGTCGATCTCGACGTCGCAGACCCGGTCGGGGATGAAGGCGGTGAGCCCGACGGCGCGCAGGCCCGCGCTGTTGAAGGCGACCACGTTGGGCATGCGCGGCGCCCATGCCTGGATCAGGACGGGGTGGGTGTCGGTCGCCGCGTCGAGGGTCCACCGGTCGGGCAGGCGCCGTTCGGCCAGGTCCCGTTCCGAGCGGCGGATGAAGTAGTGCGGCTCGCCGACCGGGGTGCACATGATCCACTCCCCCGGCGGCGTGGTCGCGGCCTTGGCCCGGATGCGCGCCACGATGTCCGCGTGGTCGACGGCGTCGGTGAGGTCGACGAGTCCGCCCGCGAGCATCCCGAAGTGCGCGACGTGCGGGTGGGTGTCGATCAGGCCGGGCATGGCCACGCCGCCCTCGGCGTCGATGGTGCGGGCGCCGGGCCCCGCCGCCCGCACCATGTCGTCCCGGTCACCCGCGGCGAGCACGCGCCCGCCGGACAGGACCAGTGCCTCGGCCTCGGGTGCGCTCGGATCGAGGGTGCGCACCCGCCCGCCTGTGATGATCGTGCTGGTCACAGCGTTCCTCCGTAATCGACGGTGGTGCCTGATGGGTTGACCGTAGCAGAGGTTTTCTCCATATGGAGAAAATCGCTCGCCGCCCACGCCGGTACGATGAGCTCCGTGACAACGCCCGCGCGTGAGCCGCAGATGGACCGAGGGCTCGCCCGCCGCGAAGCCCTCCTGGACGCCGCGACCCGGCTGCTGGCACGGGAAGGCGCGCGCGCCCTGACCCACCGGGCGATCGCGGCGGAGGCGGGCACCACCCACGGCATCGCCCGCTACTACTTCGGCACCCTCGACCAGTTGCTCGACGAAGCCATGCGGCGTCTGGCCACCCGGCAGATCGAGGAGGTGCACGCGCTGTTCCACCGGTTGCCGAACGTCGACGTTCCGCAGCGGATCACCCGCATCGTGCGGTACGTGACCGGATCCCTGGCCCGCGACCGGGACTCCGGCATCGCCCGGTACGAGTTCTTCCTGGAAGCCGCCCGCCGCCCCCAGCTCCAGGCCACCCTCGACGCCTGGGGAGTCGCCCAGCGGGCGGCCTTCGCCGGCGAACTGCGCGGGGCCGGGTCCACGGCCCCCGAGGCCGATGCCGCGGACCTGCTGACCATCATCAACGGTCTGCTCCTGGAACAACTCGCGCTTCCCACCGACGACTTCGAAACGACCCGGCTGCGACCGGCCGTCGAACGGTTCTTCCCGGAGGGCTGAACACCGGGTCGAGCCGACCTGCCTGCCGGTGGCGGGACCTATGGCTCCCGGTGGCCGGTCCGCGAACGCCGCGCTCCTCCCGCGTCCCGGCGGATCGGCTGCTGTGCGCGAACCGGGCCGGCGTCCCGGCCGTCAGCGTGCCTCGGGCCCGAACCGGCGCTTGTATTCCGACGGCCGACGGCGTGACGCCCGTCTCGCGACGCATGAGCGACCGCAGGTCGGTGGCGGTGCCCGTGTCCGGTGCCCATGTCCTTTGACAGGTGACCTTGACCGATTGACAGGCGGTCTTGACCGGCGTGAACTCCGGTTGAGCGGCATCCGACCCGCACCACAGCTTCGAGGGCCGGCAGGACAAGGGCGGCCCTCACCCCTGTCCCCTCTGCTGCCCCATGGCCGGCACCGAGCACGGGGTGGAGTGGGCGCAGCCGGCCCGGGCCTGGTCGGGATGGACACTCTTCCCCGCGGCCCGGGGACAGCGGCGGAGGCCGTCACCGTAGGGTGACGGCCTCCGTGCGGTTCGGTCGGTGTCCAGGTTCCTGTTGCGAGGTGGCCTGTCGGCCGGCCGGTTGATCGTGGGGTCGGATGAACCGGCCACGGCGGCCGGGCCCGGGTGGACCCGGCCGCGGTGGAGGATGGCCCGGGATCAGTGGGTGTTGAACTTCCGGGTGCCCACGGCGTACCAGTTGCTGAAGGGGCTGCCGTTGCTGGTGTAGGCGTGGCCGACCGTGCCGTCCTGGCCGATGGCGAAGACCTCGGTGGCGTTGGTGTTCGGCTCGTTGAGGGTCGCGGGCGCACCGGCGAACTTCCAGTTGCCGAGCGACTCCCAGGCCGACCAGGAGTTGCCCAGGTAGTACTTGTGGTTGAGGACGCCGTCGGTGCCGGTGCCGAACAGCTCGACGGCCTTGGTGGTGGAGTTGTAGACCGCCGACGGCACGCCCGCGAACCTGTAGCCCGCGTCGAGGGTGCTCCAGCCGCTCCACTGGCCGCCGCTGCCGCTGTAGGCGTGCGACATGACGCCGTCGGCGGCGCCGATCGCGAACACCTCGGCGGTCCTGTTGTTCGGGTTGTAGACGACGGCGGGCGCGCCGGTGAAGCGGTAGCTCGGGTCCAGCTGGGCGAAGTCGCTCCATCGGGAGCCGTTGACGCTGTAGCTGTGGGACAGGACACCGTCGGAGCCGATGGCGAACACCTCGGCGGAGTTGAGGTCGGACTCGTAGACGGCGGTCGGGGAGCCGATGAAGGTCGCGTCGCCCATGGTGATCCAGCCCGACCAGTGGCCGCCGGCGTAGTACTGGTGGTTGAGCTTGCCGTCGGTGCCGATCGCGAACAGCTCGACGGCGTTCGCCGACGGGTTGTAGACCGCGGTCGGGGAGCCGGTGAAGCGCCAGTTGGAGTTCATGGTGCTCCAGGAGCTCCACTGGCCGTTGGTGATGTAGGCGTGCGACAGGACGCCGTCCGTGCCGATGGCGAAGACCTCGGTGGTCTTGTTGCTCGGGTTGTAGACGGCGGTGGGCTTGCCGGTGAAGTGGAACGAGGGGTCGATCGGGTACCAGTCCGTCCACTGGCCGCCGTTGGTGATGTAGGCGTGGGAGAGGACGCCGTCGGTGCCGATGGCGAAGATCTCGGCGGTGCCGTTGTCGGGGTTGTAGACGGTGGCCGGCGCGATGCCCGAGACCTGGGAACCGACCGGGTCGGTGACCGGCGGGGGCGTGGTCTTCCCGCCGACGGGGCTGGCGTAGCCCTGGAGATTGACGTTGTAGCCGCGGGTCTCCCACACCACCGAGCCGGGGCGCGAGGGCATGTGGGCGTTGCGGGTGACCGTCTTCGGGCTCGTCTTCCCCTGGTTGCCGCCGATGTAGTCGATGGTGCCGTCCCCGTTGACCGCGGTGACGATCGCGACGTGGTCGTAGTCGGTGCCGCTGAAGGCGTTCGGGTGGAAGAAGACGGCGTCGCCCACGTGCGGGGTGCTGGACAGCCCGCCCTGGTACTTGTCCGCGTAGGTCTGGAAGCTGTTGGCGAGGTCGTTCAGGATGCCGAGGTTCTGGACGCCGTTCTTCTGCCACACCCAGCCGGCGAAGTCCGCGCACCAGGCGTGGGCCTGGTAGCCGCCGGAGCAGCTGAGGTGCTGGTCGGTGCCGGAGGCGTAGTAGCCGCCGTTGCCGCAGGCGTCGTTGTCGAGCTGGCTCGTGGCCGTCTGGACGATCCCGTCGGTGAGCGCCGAGGCGTGGGCCCCGGGGACGGCCAGGATGCCGAGGCCGGAGGCGGCCAGGGTGACGGCGGCGGCGGAGGAGGCGAGGCGGGTACGGACGCGGGACATGTGGGATCTCCAGAGCGATAGGTGTGGGCGAGTCGGACCGCTACGCGCACGCCTGACATGGGTCGGGGTGGCGGGCAGCGGGTAGTTCAGGCGCCGGCGCATCGATGTCGTCCGGCAGCGATTGCCGACCGAGGGCGGTTGCCGACCGAGGGCGGAGGCTCGGTTCGGCGGACGCCGTCACGGGCCGCGCGGCGCGGCAGTGCGAGGGCGGAAGTGTTCAGCCGGCGGTGCGACGGATGCACAGCCGGTGCGGCCGTCACCGGGCAGTGTGGTCCGTGGCTTGCGGGGGCTCCGGGGGCAGGTAGCGCCGCCTGAGCGTCGGTGAGGTGCGGTGACTGCGGGCGATCAGGCCGTGTGCGCGGAAGACGGCGGCGGCGGGGTCGAGCCGGCCCAACGGGTCGAACGGGTCGCGGCTGAGCAGGTAGAGCAGGAGGTCGATCCGGTCGCCGGCGGGCTGTGCGCTGGCGTGCTGGAGTCCGTCGGCGGGCTCGGCGTGCGCCCAGAGGGCGTCCACGGCTTCAGCCGCCTCGGCCTCTCCCGTCGCCCCGGCCGCCGCAGCCGGCTGCCGGCGTTTCAGGCTGGCATAGACGATCTCCACCGGGGGCTCTCAGCCGCCCCAGCTGAAGCTGTCGGTGGAGGCGGGCGTGGTGGTGGCGGTGGGGGCGCCGCTCCAGCCGAAACCGTCGGAGCCGGTGGCGGTGGTTGTGGCGCCGGTGGCCGGGGCCGTGTCGGCAGCGGCGGAGGCGGTGGCCGGGACGGCCAGGAGGGCGGTGAGCGAGACGGCGGCGACCGCGGCGACCTGGGCGATACGAGTGCGGATCATGACTGGGCCCTTCTGGGATTGACGGGAGAAGTGTGCCGATCCGGTCGAGGCGTCCCGCGGTTGACGCTGCGTCCGGTTGCCGCGCCGGGCCGTTTCTGTCGGGCCTGCCTGGCGGCGATCACTACTCTCGTCGCTCTCCGGTGCGACTGGAAGGGCTTTCCGCTGGCGCCCGGTCGCCTGGCGAACCCTCGACACGATGACGAGTGCATGCCAAGATTTCTTGGCTCTGCATACACGGACATGAGCACGCAGCATCAGGAACCCTTCTCAAGAACCCGCAAATCCCACCGAAGGCCCCCATCCGGGCCTTGAGCGGGCCGTCGCGCCTCTGTTTGGATACGCCGGGCCGCCCGACCGGGGGACGGCCAACGAGTGCCGGGGGGCGCGACATGCTGGAAGTACTGGGCCTCACCGCCGGGGCCACCGCCGTGTACCAGGCAATGCTCGACCACCCCGCCCACGGCGTGGACGAGATCGCCGCGCACTGCGGCCTGAGCACCGCCGACGTCCACGAGCACCTCGACGAGCTCGGCCGCCTCACCCTCGTACGGGCCTCCCTGGAGCGCCCCGGCGAGCTGCGCGCAGTCAGCCCAGACATCGGCCTGGCCGACATGCTCGCCGCTCAGGAAGCCGAACTCGCCTCCCGCCAGGCACAGTTAGCGGCATCGAGGGCGGCCGTCGCCCGCATGGTCGCCGACCGCGCCGAACACCGCGCCGCCCACGGCGAGCGCCTGCTCGGCCTCGACGCCATCCAGGCCCGGCTGGAACGCATGGGCCACGACGCCACCGCCGAGGCACTCGCCAGCCAGCCCGGCAACCAGCGGCCCGAGGACCTCGCCACCGCGCGGCCCACCGACACCGAGGCACTCTCCCGCGGCATCGCCATGCGCACCCTCTACCAGGACTCCACCCGCAACCAGCCCCACGTCGCCACCTACGCCCAGTGGCTCCTCAGCCACGGCGGCGAGGTCCGCACCGCAGCCACCATCCCACCCCGCATGGTCATCATCGACCGCCGAGAAGCCCTCGTCCCCATCGACCCCGAGGACAACCGCAAGGGCGCCCTGCACATCACCGAACCCGGCATCCTCGCCGCCCTGACCGACCTCTTCGAACAGGCCTGGAACACCGCCGTCCCCCTCGGCGCCACCCACCCCGAGGACACCCGCACCGGACTCTCCCCCACCGAACGCGAGCTGCTGCGCCTGCTCGGCTCCGGCCTCACCGACGACACCGCCGGGCAGCGCCTCGGCATCTCCTCACGCACCGTCAGCCGCCACATGTCCGCGATCATGGAACGCCTCGGCGCCAGCAGCCGCTTCGAAGCCGGCATCAAAGCCGCCCAGCGCGGCTGGCTCTGAACCCCCGGAGCAACCGGCATCGGAGCGCCAACCGAAACCACGGGCACGGCCGGGCCGACCAGGGGGCGGACACGGCTGTCTCCTGGGGCATCCGGGAGTCGGCGGGTCAGTCGGGGGTGCGGACCTCCGAGCAGGACGTCCGCCCGCACCGCACCCCCGCCGTCACGACCGGAGAGAGCGGCCGAGGTCGCGCGCCCGGTTGGGCGGCGGGCAGCGAGACGGGCAAGCGGAGACCGGGCCCGGGCGCCCACCGCGCCGGTCCGTACGTTCCGCGGCTACGCATCGCCGGGCCCGGTCAGAGCCCGGTGGCGATGCTCACGCGGCGAGAGCCCGTAGGCGTTCCTGAAGGCCCGGCTGAACTCAGCGGCCCGCGGGATGCCGCAGCGGGTGGCAACGACGTGCACCGGGACGGTGCGCAGCGCGGGGTCGGCCAGTTCGCGGCGGGCTTTCCTCAGCCGTTGGGTGCGGATCGCCGCGGCGACGGTCTCGCCCTGCGACTCGTGGGTGAAGACACGGTGCAGGTGGCTGACGGAGATGTGGTGGGCGGCGGCGATCACGGCCGGGGTCAGGCCGGGGTCGTGGAGATTGTGCCGGATGAACGCCCGGACGCTCTCCATCAGGGCTCGCCGCCGGGCTTCCTGGGAAAGCGCGGGGGCGGCGTCGAGTTCCTGGGCGACCCAGGCGGCGACCAGGTCGACGACGACCGTCCCGAGCCGGGAGGCCTCCGCCCGCCGCAGGGTGTGGGCCTGGCGGCCCAGTCTTGGCAGGAAGTCCGTGAGCAGCGCACCGGAGCCCGAGTTCGCGGCCAGTGACCGGCCGAGGAGGCTGCGCACCAGGCGGTGCGGCACCGGCAGCAGTGGCTGGGGGATGTCGATGCCCAGTCCCACCACGTGGGCGTCCTCGGCGCCGGTGCCGAAGAGCCGGACGTCGTAGGGGGTGGTGCTGTCCGTCAGCCACAGTTCCCCGGACCTGGGTCTTTCTCGCTGGTCCTGCCCGCGCTTCAACGCCGCCGCGCCGGAGGTCATCAGGGACAGGTGGTAGAGCTCCGGGCCGTGCGAGCGCCTCACCATCCGTTCGTTGCGGACGAAGCGGGCCGAGCGGAACGATGTCCAGAACATCGTCGCCGCCCCCAGCTCCGACCGCTGCAGCTGCGCCTCGAAGCTGTCTGCGTGAGCGCTGGTCGCATCGCACTCCCGGGTCCGTCCCATCAGGTCCCGCCAGCACTCGAATCGGTCCTTCGCGGGCACGCCCTCGTCCCACGGAGCACCCGGGACGACATCCGCCGCCGTCATCTCCACCCCCAGCATGCACTCCTCCGCCGAGCCGGCGGGGTTCCCCTGGCAACATCATCAATTCCAGCGGCAGCCATGACAAGCAGGGTTTCGGGCGGTCCACGGCCAGCCGGGGCCGTCCGGCGCCTCGATCCTCCTGTTCGAGCCGACCGGGACGCCGACCGTCGGCGACCGTCGGCGAGGACACTCAGCGGCGTGCGCCCGTGACGAGGTCGCCGAGCCGGATCACGGTGACCTCGACCTGGCCGTGTCCGTCCTCCCAGCCCACGACCGCCTCGCAGCCCGCGTGCTCCAGGCCATGGGCCGTGGTGTCGTCCAGGACGGGCATCAGACCCTCGTCGCCATCGGTGCAGAAGTAGCCCAGGTGGGCGCGGAGTGCGGGATCGGGGATCGCGGCCAGCTCCCGCATCCACTCCTCGTCGGGCTCGGCGGTGAAGGGCGTCAGTTCCTCGGGGGTGCGGCCGGTGGCGAAGGCCGCGCGCAGGGCGTCCAGGAGCGTGCCGTCACTGACGAGCACGGCGGCGAAGACCTGCCAGGTGCCCGCGAACCCGGGGGCGGTGAGGTCGACGCCGTACCGCTCCAGCAGCGGGGCCAGGTCGGCGCCGCGCAGGAGCCGGCCACTGAAGCAGGCGGCCTTGACGGCGGCGGCGAAGCCCTCGGGGAGCTCCGCCGTGCCGTCGGCGGGCCGGAACTCGAAGACGGATGCGCTCGGGTCGAAGACCGGCGTGCCCTCGGCCTCGTCGAACAGGTGGAGCGCGGACACGAACGGCTCCTCACCGCGCAGCGCCGCCGGGCGAACCCAGGCGTGCTCGGCCCAAAGGCCGCTCTCGTCGGGGTAGTTGCCGCCGACGCGGGCGACGTAGACCGCTTCCGGGTCGAACTCCGCGAGGGGACGGCCGATCAGGACGCCGAAGGCGTGGGCGAGTTGGTGGTCCCAGTGGGCACCCGCGACGGCGGTGGGGTGGTTGGTCATGGACGGCACCGTAGCGGAGCCCTGCGACAGGGCGGCGGCCACACCCGGGTGACCACACGTGTGTAGGGTGCGCTGTCATGGCTGAGGATTGGCGGGACGACAGGATCGGCAGCGCCCTGAGAGGCGTGAACCCCACGGTGCTGCGGCGGCTTGACGCGGGGTTTGCGGTGATCGGTGACGTGCAGTTCCTGCCGGGGTATTCGGTTCTGCTGACGGACGAGCCCGACGTGCAGCGCCTGTCCGATCTTCCGCGGAGCAGGCGAATGGCCTTCCTGGCGGACATGGACCGGCTGGGTGAGGCCGTGGAGCGGGCCTGTCGGCGCCTGGACCCGCGGTTCCGGCGGGTGAACCTGGAGATCCTCGGCAACACCGACGGCTTCCTGCACGCGCACGTGTGGCCCCGGTTCGAGTGGGAGAGCCCGGATCTCGTCCGTCGCCCGGTGTGGCTGTATCCCGCGGAGAACTGGCGCGATCCCGCACACGCGCTCGGACCGCGCCATGACGCCTGGCGCGAGGCGATCGGCCACGAACTCGACGCGCTGTCCGCGCCGGCTGCCGGGCCGCGGAACGCGGGATGACACACGCCGGGCCGTGGGCAACCGGGCCGGACGGCACCGCAGGGAGCGGCCACGCACGGGCCGGCACCGGAACCGCCACGGCCGCCCGGGCAAGCGCGCCCGGCCGCCGCCGACCTGCCCGGACACCGCTTCACAGCCCCGCCGCACCCCGGCGGCGCGGGTCCCGCGCCGCCGGTACCCGCCCGCGACCCGCGCGACCTTGACCGCAGACCGCAGACCGCAGCGGCCCCGCGGCCACGACAGCGCGAGGTGCCCAGCCGCGTCCCAGCGACTGGAGCGACCGGGGCACAGGGTGGGGCAGCGAGGTCCGGGCCCGTGTGCTGACGGTCCCCGGTCCGGGCCGGGGACCCAGCCGTGAACCACGCTTCGCGACCGGCGGGCTCTTCCTAGGCAGGCGCCTGAGGGCGCCACTGTTCGCGGTAGGGACAACCCCAGGACCGATACGCCTGCTGGCCGGACTGTGGCACGAGGGTCACCGTACGTAGCGTCGGCGACATGGAACCCACCTACCAGGCAGGCAGATTACGGTCCGCGCGTCGTCGGCTGAACGCCGGGGCGGCCCTGGCCGTCCTGGCCGCCGCGACCGTGACGACGGGGGCCGCGTCGGCGGACCCGGCGCACCCGAGCGACCGTGGGCGGCTGGTCTCCGCTCAGCAGAGGACCACCCTGGCCACGAAGGAGGACGTCGCCGCGGCACTGGCCGGCGCCAGGTACGACGCGAGCACGGTCCGGTTCGGAGTGGACGCCTACCGACTGGTGTACCGAACCGTGGACCCCGACGGTCGGCCGATCACCGCCAGCGGGCTGCTGGTGCTGCCCCGCGGCGGCGAACACGAGTTGCGGACGGTGTCGTTCACCCACGGCACGACCAGTTACCGCTCCGACGCCCCCTCCTCCATGGTCACGGCCGGGTTCGTGTCCTCGCCCGCCCTCACGTACGCGTCCGCCGGGTTCGCCGCCGTCGCCCCGGACTACGTCGGTCTGGGCGCCGGCCCGGGGCCCCACCCCTGGATGGACGTGCCGTCGGAGACGACCGCCTCCCTGGACATGCTCCGGGCCGCCCGTGCCTTCGTCTCGGGCACGGGCCGTGCGCTGGGCCACGACGTGCTGGTCACCGGGTTCTCCCAGGGGGCCTCGGCGGCGATGGGACTCGCCCGGACACTCCAGGCCGGCGACGACCGGTGGTTCCGGCTCCGGGCCGTCGCACCGGTCAGCGGCGCCTATGACTTCCGGTCCGCCGAGCTGCCGGCACTGCTCGACGGCTCTCTCGAACCGAAGTCGAGTGTGCTGTACGCGGCGTACCTTCTGGTCGCGTGGAACCGGCTGCACCATCTGTACGACTCCCCGGGCGACGTCTTCCAGGCGCCGTACGACCGCACGATCGAGTCGCTGTTCGACGGCTCGCACACCGGCCCGCAGCTCTTCGCGGGCACGCCCGACACCATCGACGCACTGCTCACCCCACGCGGCTTCGAGATGCTGCGCCATCCGACCGGCCGTCTGGCCAAGGCACTCCGGGTCGCCGACGGCACCTGCGACTGGGCACCACGCGTCCCGGTCCGGCTGTACGCGGCCGACGCGGACGAGCAGGCGGCCAACGCCAACACCGACCATTGCGAGGCCGCGCTGCGGTCGCACGGAGCGAACGCGGAGGTCGTCGACCTCGGTACCCCGGACTTCGCCGGCTCCAGGCACCTCGGCTCCAACGTCGCCGGCACGGCGGCCATCGTGCGCTGGTTCAGCCGACTTCCTTGAGAACCGTCGGTCTGTCCCCGCTCGCGGGACGGGCCGACGACCGGCGAGTCGGCCGTGGCCTCCATGGCCGCCGGGGCACCGGGCCGCCGGGGCGTGCGCTCACTGCTCGTCCTGGCCGTCGGCCCCCAGGTAGGCGAGGACGGCCCGGACCCGGCGGTTGGTGTCGTCGTCCTCGGCCAGGCCGAGCTTGGCGAAGATCGTGGTGGTGTACTTGCTGATCGAGCCGTCGGAGAGGAACAGCCTGGCCGCGATCGCCGCGTTGGACAGGCCCTCGGCCATCAGCGCCAGCACCGAGCGCTCCCGCTCGGTGAGGGTGCCCAGCGGGTCGGCCCGCATCGGCCGGCCCAGCAGCTTGGCGACGACCGTCGGGTCGAGCGCGGTGCCGCCGTCGGCGACCCGCTGGACGGCGTCCATGAACTGCTCGGCGTTCAGTACCCGGTCCTTGAGCTGGTAGCCGATGCCGCCGTGCCCGTCCGCGAGCAGGTCCCGGGCGTACAACTGCTCGACGTGCTGGGAGAGGATCAGCACCGGCAGACCGGGGACGGTCCGGCGCGCGGCCAGGGCGGCCTGGAGCCCTTCGTCGGAGAAGGTCGGCGGCAGCCGGACGTCGACGATCGCCACGTCCGGCCGGTGGTCGACCAGGGCCTCCAGGGTGTCCGGCCCGGAGCCGACGGCCGCGACGACGGTGTGCCCGTACGCCTCGACGAGGCGCACCAGCCCGTCCCGGAGCAGGAAGAGGTCTTCGGCTATGACAATTCGCACGGCACCGCCACGGTGATACGAGTGGGTCCCCCGGCGGGGCTGTCGATCTCCAGGCGCCCGCCGAAGGCCGCGACGCGGCGCTCGACGCCGGTCAGGCCGGACCCCGTGGAGGCGGTGGCTCCGCCGATTCCGTCATCGCTCACGGTAACAGTGAGTATCCGTGTCGCATAACCGAGTTCGACCGTGACGCGTTCGGCGCGCGCGTGCTTGGCGACGTTGGCCAGCAGTTCGGCGACGGAGAAGTAGACCGCCGACTCGACCGGGCGCTCCGGCCGGGCGGGCACCTGGCTGCGCACGGCGACCTTCACCGAGGAGTCCAGGGCCAGCGCCCGCAGGGCGTCGACCAGGCCGCGTTCGGTGAGCACCGGCGGGTTGATGCCGCGCACCAGCGAGCGCAGTTCGTCCAGCGCGGTGACGGAGGTGGCGCGGGCATCGGCGAGGATCGCCTTCGCGGCCTGCGGGTCGGTGTCGACGAGCCGTTCGGCGGCGCCCATCGACATGCCCATCGCCACCAGCCGGGCCTGCGCGCCGTCGTGCAGGCCGCGCTCGATCCGTTCCAGTTCGGCGGCCTGGGTCTGCGTCAGATCGGCCCGGATGGCCTTCAGTTCCTCGACCTGCCGGCCGAGGCGGGTGCTGGGCACCGGGCCGAGGAGCCGCTGTCCGACCGGGCCGAGGATCCGCCACGCGAACGGGGCGCCGGCCAGGCCGGCCGCCACCAGGGCGACGCCGTAGCCGGTCAGACCGGGCGTCACCGCCATGTAGCCGCCGTATCCGAGCGCCAGCAGCGGCAGCGCGGCGACCGGCAGCACGGTGACCGCGGCCGCCAGCGCCCATACGCCGTCCCAGTGCAGCTGCGGGTCGTGGAACCGGGCGTGCACCCTGGCCCGGCGGCGGGCCTCCCGCTCGGACTTGTGGTACTCGTGGCCGTCCCACCAGAAGCCGGTGGCCATCCGGGTCACCGGCGGGACCGTACGGTACGTCACCTCGACGTCCAGGCCCAGCCAGTTCGCCGCGCACCGGCGGGCGGTCCGGGCGAGCGCCCGGCTGGTCAGCGGGTGGACCGTCCACGCGGCCACGGCCACCCAGAGCACCACCAGGAGGGTCTCGCCGACCACGGCCAGCGCGCGGACGGCCGGCGGGACGGTCATCTCGTCCGACCAGGAGTAGGCCAGGGCGGAGCCGGCCCAGCCCACGGGCACGGTGACCAGGACCATCACGCAGGTCAGCCCGGTCAGCACGACGGACCGGCACAGCCCGCGCCCGATCTCCCCGACCCACCCCGCGAGGTTGCCCCTCGACGCTCCGCTCATCGGCCAGTTCCTTTCGCAGCGGTGATCGATTGTGGCAGCCGGGACCGGTTCGGGAGTCGGCGAGGTACGCCTGACGGCCGGACACCGCGGGCGGTCCGGCCATCCGGTGCGGAGGAGGCAGGTCCTGCGCACGTCACTTCTTCCTGGCGGGGGCGGGGAAGGCGGCGCTCAGCGCGGCACCGCGGGTGAGGAGGGCGACCGCGACCAGGGCGAGCGCGGACAGGCCCTGGATCACCGCGTACCAGGCCGGGCAGAGGCCGGGGACCAGGTCCACGGCGATGATCGCGATCGGCATGACGGCGGACAGGGTGCGCAGCCGGTCGAAGCTCCGGTGGTCGCCCCGCGCGGCGCGGTTCGCGTACCGGTGGAGCAGGAAGGTGACCAGGAACAGGATCGCGCCCCGGATCCACATGAAGGGTGTCGCCTCGTGGCCGGTGAACGCCATCACCGCGACGGTGCCGAGGACGATCGCGCCGATCGCGCCGAACAGCGTGACGCAGGTCCTGACGGTGTCGAGCGCGCCACGGGTGCTGGAGTCGCCGAGCCGCGTGGCCGCGCCGGTGGGATCGTCGGTGTTCGCCATGGTCCGTACTCCCTCGTGTCGTTGTGCCACTGACGCTACGGATCACGGAACGGGCCCGACATGGGTCTGTCCGTACGGTGGGGTGGGGCTGGACCCACTCCCGTGCCGGGCCCGCGGGTGCTGACCCGGCAGCACGTCAGGGGTCAGCCCTCCTCGCCCCGTCCGCCCTTGGGCGAGAACCGCAGGCGGGTGGCGGCCGCGGCGCCGAGGGCCAGCAGCACGATGGAGATCCACAGGCCGGCCAGGTGGTTGCCGGTGCTCTCCTCGGCCCAGCCCATGACGTAGGGGCCGACGAAGCCACCGGTGATGCCGACCGTGTTGAGCAGCGCCAGGCCGCCGGCGAGGGTCCTGCCCTCCAGGCGGGTGCCGGGGAAGTTGAACAGGAGCGGCTGGACGACGAAGAACGCCAGGCCGGTGAAGCAGAAGCCGAGCAGTGCGATCACGGGGCTGGACACGGTGGCGACGACGAGCCCGACGAACATCATCAGCAGGCCGGTCACCACGAAGTTGCGGGAGCGGAGGGGTGTGGTGGCACGGGGTGGCACCATGACGGCACCGATCGCGGCCGTCACCCAGGGCAGGCTGGTCAGCAGCCCGATGGTGAACGGTGACGGGTGTCCCCAGCCGCCGATGATGCCGGGCAGGAAGTAGACGACGGAGTAGAGCGCCACCTGATGCGTCCAGTTGGCGAAGATCGCGATGAGCATCTGCCTGTCGCGCAGCACCGTCAGCAGGGAACCCGAGCTGGTCCCGGCGGCCTTGGCACCTTCCTCCTGCTCGCGGGCCGCCGCCTCGCTGACCAGCGCCGCCTCCCTGGCGGTCAGCCACGGGGCCGTGGCCGGGCCGTCCGGGAGGTACCGCAGGACGACGAAGGCCAGCAGGACGCAGGGAAGGCCCTCGATGACGAACATCCACTGCCAGCCGTGCCAGCCGCCGATCCCGTCCATCTCCAGCAGCAGGCCGCCCAGCGGGTTGCCGAGCACGCTGGCGATCGACGCCCCGAGCAGCAGCAGGCCGATGGCCCGGCCCCGGGTGCCGGAGCGGAACCAGTACGTGAAGTAGAGGAGGATGCCCGGCAGCAGGCCCGCCTCGGCGGCGCCGAGCAGCAGCCGCATCGCGTAGAAGGACTTCTCTCCCCGGACGAACGCCATGCAGGCCGAGATGACGCCCCAGGTGAGCATGATCCGGGTGATCCACCAGCGGGCGCCCACCCGGTGCATGACCAGGTTGCTGGGTATCTCGGACACCGCGTACGTGAGGAAGAACAGGCCCGCTCCGAGCCCGTAGGCGGCGGCGGATATGCCGAGGTCGACCTCCAGCCGTTCCTTGGCCAGACCGATGTTGGTCCGGTCGAGGAACGACATGATGTAGGCCGCCAGCAGCAGCGGCATCAGCCGGCGGAGGTTGCGTCTGTCCAGCTCGCCGAGGGTGTCGCGGGGTGTGGGGGCGGGGGGCGAAGACATCGGTGTCCTTAGGGGAGTGAGGGAGGGTCCAGACGGTCCGTGGTCAGCGGCCTGGGGTCCGTGATCCGCGGGGGCGGGACCACGGCCGGGGGCCGGGCGGTGCGGCAGGCGTGGGGGGTGGAGCCTGCGGCACCGCCCGGCGGGGAGGGGACGGGCTCAGATCACGATCCGGATCGGGTCGGCGAGCGCGCCGGTGAAGGCGGCGAGCCAGCGGGCGGCGACGGCGCCGTCCACCGGCCGGTGGTCCACGGAGAGGACCACGGTCATCGCCTTGACCGCCGTGACCGCGCCGTCGCGGACCACGGCCGCGTCCCGTACCGCGCCGACGGCCAGGATGGCGGCCTGGGGCGGGTTGATGATGGCGGCGAACTCCTCGACCCCGTACATCCCGAGGTTCGAGATCGTGAGGGAGCCGCCTTCCAGGTCGGCCTGCCGCAGGGTGCCGGAGCGCGCCCGCTCCGCGTGGTCCCGGGTCGCGGTGGCGACCGCCGACAGCGACATGCGTTCGACGCCCCGCAGGACCGGCGTCAGCAGTCCCCCGTCGGTGGCGACGGCGATCGAGACGTCCACGCTCTCGTAGCGGCGTACGGCGTCCGCGTGCCAGGTCGCGTTCATCTCGGGTACGGCCGTGTGCGCGAGCGCGGCGGCCTTGACCAGGATGTCGTTGAGGGAGACCTTGACCGGGCTCGCCGCGTTGATCCGCTGCCGGAAGGCGAGCAGTTCGTCCACCTCGCAGGTCGCGCGGAGGTAGAAGTGCGGGGTGTGCTGCTTGCTCTCGGTCAGCCGTGCGGCGATGGCCCGCCGCATCCGGGTGTGCGGGATGTCCTGGTGGCCGGCGCCTTCCGGGGCGGCCGGGGCGGCCGGGGCCCGCACCTGCGGGGGAGCCGGGGGCGCGGCCCGGTCGGCCGGCTCCCGGGGCGGGGTGCTCGGCTCCGGCCGGTGCGGCCGGGCGGCGACGGCGGCCTCGACGTCCCGGCGCACGATCCGGCCCCCCGGGCCGGTGCCGGTCAGCTCGGCCGGTTCCAGCCCGGCCTCGCGGGCCAGCCGGCGGGCGAGCGGACTGGTGAACAGCCGCGCGCCGGGCGCGGGTCCGGCTCCCGTCGCCGGGGGCGCGGCGGGCGCGGCGGGCGCGGGGGGCCGCGGTCCGGCGTCCGGCGCGGTCCCGGGGCCGGGGCCGGGAGCAGCCGGGGCCGGGGTGTCCGGTACGGTCCGGCGTTCGGGACGGATGACGCCCGCCCCGCCGGCGAAGGCCACGCCCAGCTCGGCGAGCAGCGCGTCGAGGTCCCCGACGGATTCGCCCGGTGCGCCGAGGACCGCGACGGGGGTGCCCACCTCGATCTCGGCGCCGGGCTCGTACAGCGTCTTGAGCAGGACGCCGGGGCGCTCGGCGGGAACGTCGACCTCCGCCTTGTCGGTCTCGACGGAGATCAGCGCGTCGTCCGCCGCGAAGGCGGCGCCCTCCGCCACCTGCCAGGCGGACAGGACCCCCGTCGTGTCGTCGGCGGCCACCGCCGGCATGCGGAACAGTTCAGCCATGGGGAACCCTCCTGGGTCACGTGGGGTCGGGGTCAGTGCTCGGTGACCCGGCGGAGCGCGGCGACGGCCTCCGGGGTCCGCGCGATGGCCGCGCGCTCCAGCACCTTGCTGATGCTGGGCGAGGACTCCCCGGCGGTGAGGCGCTGGACCGGCTGGTCGAGCCAGTCGAAGTAGCGGCGCTGGATCTCGTCGGCCAGCCAGCCGCCGTAGGACGTGCCGAGGGGGCCCTGTTCGGCGAGAAGCACGTTGTTGGTCTTGCGGATGCTCGCGCCGAGGGTGTCCCAGTCCAGGCTGGCCCGGTCCAGCCAGCGCAGGTCGATCACCTCGGCGTCCAGCCCGAGCTGTTCGACGGCCTCCAGGACGTGGCCGGTCATCGCGAGGTACGAGACGACGGTGAGGGCCGAGCCGGTGCGGCGCACCGCGGCCTTGCCCACCGGCAGGCAGTAGTCGAGGTCGTCCACCGGGCCGGTGCCGGTGGAGTTGTAGAGGTCCACGTGCTCCAGCACGACGACCGGGTCCTTGCAGGTCAGCGCGGAGTTCATCAGGCCGACGTAGTCGAAGGGGGTGGAGGGGGCGACGATCCGCCAGCCGGGTGCCGTGGCGAAGACGCCGGCCGGGTCCATGGAGTGCTGGGAGCCGTAGCCGGTGCCCATGGCGACCTTGCTGCGCAGCACGAGCGGCACGTCGCCGTCGCCGCCGAACATGTGCCGCGCCTTGCCGATCTGGTTGAAGATCTGGTCGGCCGCGACCCACATGAAGTCCGCGTACATGAACTCGACCACCGGTGTGTAGCGGCCGTCCAGCGCGATGCCGCAGCCGAGTCCGGCGAAGGCGTTCTCGCTGATGGGCGTGCCCAGGCAGCGGTCGGGGTGGGCCTCGGCGAGGCCCTTGGTGGCGCCGTTGGTGCCGCCCTTGAGACGGTGGACGTCCTCGCCCATGACGACGATCGAGTCGTCCTGGGCCATCCGACGGCGCATCACTTCGGAGACGACGTCGATGAACCTGCGGTCGGCGGTGGCGCCGGTGAAGGTGTCCAGGTCGGCCTGGCGCACGCCGTCGAACTCCGAGAGGTCGCCGCGTACGCCCACGTCGCGGAAGGACGGGTCGGGCCACTCGGCGGGCTTGATCCGGCGCGTTCCGGGCTTGCCGTCCGGGTCGGGTTCCAGCAGTTCGTCGCCGATGCCGGCCAGCAGTTCCCTGGCCCGCGCCGTGCACTCCTCGACGGCCGCGGTGTCCAGGATGCCGCGCTCGGTGAGCCGTTCGGCGAGGAGGGCCAGCGGGTCGCGGGCCCGCCACTCCTTCTCCTCGTCCTTGGTGCGGTAGCCGAACGCGCTGCCGGGGAATGGGCCGTTCTGGTGGTAGTAGCGGTAGACCTCGGCCTCCACGATGGTGGGGCCGTCGCCGGCGCGCATGTGTGCGACGGCTTCGCGCATGGCGAGGTGGGTGGCGAGGGGGTCCATGCCGTCCACCTGCCAGGCCGGGATGTTGAAGCCCAGGCCGCGTGCGGAGAGCCGGGGTTCGGCGGTGACCTCGTCCACGTGGGTGGAGACGGCGTACCGGTTGTTCTCGATGAAGAAGCAGACCGGCAGCTTCCAGGCGGCGGCGAGGTTCATCGTCTCCAGGACGGAGCCGATGTTCACCGCGCCGTCGCCGAAGTAGGCGACCGACACCGCGTCGGTGCCGGCCTGCCGCGCCGACCAGGCGAACCCGGCGGACTGCGGGACGCCGCCGCCGACGATGGCGTTGGTGCCGATCGCCCCGGCCTCGCGCCACTGGAGGTGCATGGATCCGCCCCGGCCCCGGCAGAAGCCGCGGGCCAGGCCGCAGATCTCGGCGAGGCTGCGGGTGAGGACGGTACGGACGTCGTCGCTCACCGGTCGGCGCGGGTCGATGCCGTGCGGGGCGACGTGGCCCAGGGCCTTGGCGAGGAACTGGTGGTGTCCCCGGTGCGAGCCGCCGACGAAGTCCGCGCTGGTCAACGCGTGCACGGAGCCGACCGCGCCGCCCTCCTGGCCGATGCTGGAGTGGGCCGGGCCGTGGACCAGTCCCTGGGACGCGAGGTCGAGGACGTACTCCTCGAAGGTCCTGATCAGCAGGGTCTGGGCGAACATCGAGGTCAGCAGCGCGGGGTCGGCGTCCTGCCAGTCCTTGCGGGTCGCTGTCAGCTGTGTCCAGGGCGATGCCGCGGCCAGCTTCCGGTGTGTAGGCATGTGAACTCCCCTTGGTGTTTCGACCAGCACTGTCGCAGCGAATGGATCCATAGCCAAGCCCTCGTTACCGGAGTGTGATGTTCCGGTGCCGGTGAAACCCCTTGACTATGGCGCCTGTTGCGGATCAGGGTGATATCCATGCCAGACCAATGGATCCATTCATCGCGAGAACGGGGCGAGGAAACCCCGCGGCACGGGCTGCCGGGGCTGACCCGGGTCGACCACATCGGCTTCACCGTCCCCGACCTCGACGAGGCGACGCGGTTCTTCGTCGAGGTGATCGGCTGCCGGTACGTCTACTCGCTCGGGCCGTTCCGCTCCGACGGCACCTGGATGGCGGAGCACCTGAACGTGCACCCGCGTGCCGTCATGCGCGAGCTGCGCTTCTTCCGCTGCGCCGGCGGCCCCGACTTCGAGATCTTCGAGTACGAGGCCCCCGGCCGACACACGGACCAGCCCCGCAACAGCGACATCGGCGGCCACCACCTGGCCTTCTACGTCACCGACCTCGACGCCGCCGTCGACCACCTGCGCCGCCACGGAGTACGGATCCTCGGCGAGCCGACCGCGAGCAGCGGCCCCAGCGAGGGCCAGCGCTGGGTCTACTTCCTCACCCCCTGGGGGATGCAGCTGGAGCTGGTCTCCTATCCGCACGGCAAGAGGTGCGGGGACGGCGCGCCCGTGCCGTTGTGGCAGCCTTCCGACTGAACACCGCCCCCGCACCGGAAAGCGAGCCGAACCCGCCGTGCCCCAGAACCCGACAACCGGACCCAGCGCCTCCGCCGTCGCCAGCCAGCGGGTCGCCGACCACCTGCGCACCGCCATCCTGAACGGCGAACTGCCGCCCGGGGCGCGGATCATGCAGGAACAGGTCGCCGAACGGCTCGGCGCCAGCCGCCTGCCGGTCCGCGAGGCCCTGAGGATCCTCGCCGCCGAAGGACTGACCGTCGTCAAGTCCAACAGCGGCGCCTGGGTCTCCAAGATGGACATGCGCGAGTGCGAGGGGGTCTACAAGATCAGGGAACGGCTCGAACCGCTCGCGCTGAGCGAGAGCATCCCGCACCTGACCGCGGTCCAGATCGCCGAACTCGCCGACCTCGCGGCGCAGATCGAGGCCAGCACCGACGTCGACCGCTTCCTCGTCCTGGACCGCCGGCTGCACCTGCTCACCTACGCCGGCTGCCCCGTCGGCCAGCTCACCGAGATGGTGGACCGCTTCTGGAACACCACGCAGCACTACCGCCGCGCGTTCGCCCGGATCACCGACACCACCGGCTGGGAGCTGATCCACGCCGAACACCGCCTGATCATCGAGGCGATCCGGCGCGGCGACCCCGAGGACGCCGAACGCTTCCTCACCGGACACATCCGCCGCACGCGCCTCCAACTGGTACAACACCCCGAACTCTTTCGCGAGGACGAGAATGACACCGCCGAGTGACCCCACCCCCTTCCACGGCAAGACCCTGCTGCTCTCCGGCGCGAACGGCGGCATCGCCCGCGAGGTCGCCCGCCAGTTCCACGCGGCCGGCGCCCACCTGGCGCTGGGCGACCTGCACCCCGCGGCCCTGGAGGAGTTCGCCGCCTCACTCGGGACCGGCGGGGGCCGGGTGCTGACCCGGCACCTGGACGCGGCCTCGGCGCAGAGCAACACCGCGTTCGTCGACGCCGCCGTCGAGGAGTTCGGCTCGGTCGACTTCCTGGTGCCCGCTGCCGGGATCTACCCCGAACAGGCCGTCGCCGACATGACCGACGAGCAGTGGAAGACCGTCATGTCCGTCAACCTCGACGGGGTCTTCTTCCTCACCCGCGCCGTCCTGCCGCACCTCAACAAGCACGGCGCCATCGTCAACCTCGCCTCCATGGCAGGCCACCGGGGCAGCGTCCGGCACGCCCACTACGCCGCCACCAAGGGCGCCCTGCTCGCCTTCTCCCGTAGCCTCGCCTGGGAACTGGGCGGGCACGCCCGGGTCAACACGGTCTCGCCGGGGATCATCGAGACCCCCATGACCCGCGACTACGTCGCCACCCGGGGCGAGGACGCGCTCTCCAGCACGCCCATGGGCCGGCTGGGCAGGCCCGAGGAAGTCGCCTCCGTCGTCACCTTCCTGTGCTCCCCCGCGGCGAGCTTCGTCCACGGCGAGACCATCCAGGTCAACGGCGGCATGCACATGATCTGAGCCCCGGCCCTCGACATCGTCCGAGTCCGGGGCCCGGACCGGTGAGGACGGAGAGGAGCGCGGCATCCTCTGTGACAGCAACCCCTACCCGTAGGTACCCCACCGCATCCGTCGTCCCCGTCCTCCGACTACCGCTGACGGCGGAGGCGGCGGACGGTGAGCAGCACGCCGGCGCCCAGGGCGAGCAGCACGGCGGAGGAGGTGGCGAGGAAGGTGTTGGTCTCGGCGGCACCGGTGTGCGCGAGCTCGGGGGTACCGGCCGGCGCGGTGGTGGCCGGCGCGGCGGACGGGGTGCGGTCGGCGGCCGGCTCGGCGGCCTTCGTGGGCGCGGGCTCGGCCGGCTCGGCGGCCTTCGTGGGTACGGGCTTGGGCTTGGCCGGGGTGGTGGGCTTCGCGGTGGCGGTGGACTGCTGGGGCTTCGGCGTGGGGAGCGACACCGACATGGTCTTGAAGACCCAGGGCGCGTGCCCGCCGTCCTCGGTGTCCGCCGTGATGCCGACCCGGATTTCGCGGAGGTCGGCCGGAGCTCCGGCGGAGAGGCCGACCCGGAAGGTGAAGTGGGTGGCCCGCCCGTCGGCCACGGGCTCGCCGTGCCTGCCGATCGCGAACAGGCCCGGGTCGCAGCCGCGGACGAGGGGCACCTTCTCCCAGCCCTTGGGACCGCCCTCCTCCACGGTCAGGTAGTCGCCGCGCAGCGGGGCGCCCTTCTCGTTGTAGAGGGAGAGCGCGGGCGTGACCGAACGGTACGGTGCGCCGGTGAAGTTGGCGGCCTCGATCGGGATCTCCACCTTCGGGCCGCCGGCCGTGATGGCCAGCGACGGCGTCATGAAGAACCCGACCTCGGCCGTGCCCTCGTGCCGGACCGCGGGTGCGGTCGCGGACGGAGCGGAGGACTTGGACGGAGCGGTGGACTTGGACGGAGCGCCGCAGGCCCAGGCGGTGTCGCTCATCGCGAGGACCTGGACGCCGCCCGCGAGGACGGCGGTGGCGGCGAGGGCGGCGATGCGGCGGCGGCCGGCGAAGGAGCGGTCGTTCTTCGCAAAACGGTTGATGACGGACGTGCTCATGACGTGACCCCCCAGGGACATGTGTCTGACGGTGTTGTCGGGTGAAGACGACCGGCTCCACTCCTCGTGAGCGGACGAACCCCCCGGCTCCGCCGGTCTCGTTCTCCGTGCCTTCACCCTGATGGACGTCTGTCCCCGCCGGGGGTTGCAGGTGGGTCGAAAAATCTTTCCGGGAATCCTCGGCCGGGCTCCGGGACAGGCCGGCCCCGGCCGAGGACCTCGGTCGGGGCCGGCACCGGCGTACGAGCCGGCCCGAGTGCGTCACGGGGCGGAGGTGTCCTGGAACCGGCGGGCGAGGTAGTCGAGCCAGGTCTGCCGGAAGGCGGCCGCGAGCCGTGACTCGGGGGCGAGCAGGTCGAAGGCGTGGTAGGCGCCCGGGTAGAGGTGCAGTTCGACCGGGACGCCGTGGGCGCGCAGGCGCGCGGCGTAGTCGAGGTCCTCGTCGCGGAAGCAGTCGAGTTCGCCGACCGCGATGAAGGTCTGCGGCAGCGCGCCGAGGTCCTTCGCACGGGAGGGTGCCGAGTAGGGGGAGACGTCGTCGGTACCGGTGCGGTCCCCCAGGATCGCCTGCCAGGCCAGGAGGTTCGTGGAGCGGTCCCAGATGCCGATGTCGGTGATCTCGTGGCTCGACGCGGTCGAGTTGCGGTCGTCCAGCATGGGGTACGTCAGCGACTGGAACAGGGGTGCCGCGCCGCCGCGGTCCCGGACCAGCAAGACGGTGGCCGCGGCGATGCCTCCGCCGCCGCTCTGGCCCGCGATGCCGATCCGGGCGCCGTCCAGGCCCAGATCCCGCGCTTCGCGGACGAGCCACTGGTAGGCGGTGAAGCCGTCCTCGGCGGCGCCGGGAGCGGGTGTCTCTGGGGCGAGCCGGTAGTCGACCACGGCGACGGCGCAGCCGAGCTGCGAGCACAACGGCTTGAGCCAGGCGTCGTCCTGGGCGGCGAAGCCGAGTACCTGGCCGCCGCCGTGGAACCAGAGCATCACCGGCAGCGGTCCCGGCGCGGTGGCGGGACGCAGCAGGCGGACCGGCACGTCGGGGCCGTCGGCGCGGCTGACGCGGTACTCCCGGGTGGTGACCGACGGGTCGTCGGGTTCGCTCGCGGCGGTCGACTCGGCCTGTGCGCGGAAGGCCGCGCGCGTCGCGGGGATGTCGGTGAGGTCGAACGCACCGTTGGGCGTCATGGGGACGCCGTCGAGTGCCCGGCTCAGTTCCCGGTCCATCAGCAGACGGGAAACGGGCATGGTCGTGCCTGCTTTCTTTCCATGGGGGTGCCGCTCGCGGCGGCGTCGGGCGGGACGGCTCAGGCCTGGAAGTCGTCGATGACGACCACGCCGGTCGGTCCGTACGTCTCCAGGGACTCCAGCACCCCGCTCGCCTCGTGGAGGCCTACGGTGCGGGTCACGATCCGGCCGGGGGAGAGGCGGCCGGCGGCGATCATGTTCAGCATCGTGCCGAACCGCTGGCCCTGCATGCCGAAGGCGCTCAGGATCTCCAGCTCCTTGACCATCATGACGTCGATCGGCAGCGCGACGTCTCCCTTCTCCGCGGCGGTGGTGTGCCCGAGTTGGAGGTGGCGGCCCCGCGTGCGCAGGGACAGGACGGAGTTGCGGCAGGCCTCGGCGATCCCCACGGAGTCGACCGACACGTGTGCTCCGCCCCCGGTGAGGGTCTTCACCGCCTCCGTCGGGTCGTCCTTCGCCGCGTTGACGGTGTGGACCGCGCCCAGGGCCCGCGCGGCCGCCAGCTTCTCGTCAGTGATGTCGATCGCGATGACGTTGGCTCCGGTCGCGGCGGCGATCTCCACCGTCGACAGGCCCATGCCGCCGCCGGCGCCGTACACCGCGACCCACTCCCCGCCGCGGACCTTCGCCTGGTCGACGACGCCGTGGAAGGCGGTCATGTAGCGGCAGGCGAGGGCGGCGACGTCCGTGAAGCCGACGGACTCCGGCACCCGGACCAGGTTGACGTCGGCGAAGCGGACCATGACGTACTCGGCGAACGCGCCCCAGTAGGAGACCCCGGGCACGAGCGAGTCCACGTGCTCGCACACCTGCTGGTTGCCGCTGCGGCACATCTCGCAGGAGCCCTCGCCGGGGTTCATCGGGAAGATGACGCGGTCGCCCTCCCGCCAGTCCCGTACGTCCCGGCCGACCTCCACGACGGTGCCGGCGAACTCGTGGCCGAGGACGAACGGGGGCTTGACGCTCGGCCCGCCGGTCCAGAAGTTCCCGGCCCACAGGGCCCAGTCGGTGCGGCAGATCCCGTTGGCGCCGACGCGCAGGATCGCGCCGTCCGGCGGGCACACGGGGTCGGGTACGTCCTGGATGACGAGCGGCTTGTTGAGTTCCTCGATGACTGCGGCGCGCATGGACGCGGCCTCCTGGTGGCTCGTGATGCGACGGAAGACCTTCAAAGTCCACCGGTTCAAGCGGTGGACTTTGAAGCTAGGCGCTTGCCCGACACAATGTCAACCGCATAAAGTGGTGGACATGGATGACAAGGACGGTCGCCGCGAAGGGCGCCAGCGCGCCAAGGCCGACTTCCGCTTCGACGACGCACGGCTCTGCTTCGCCTTCGCCGGCACCCTGGCCGACCGCGGCACGGACACGCCCTTCGAACGGCTGGCCCGGCCCCAGGACCTGGGCCGCTGGAGCGTGGAGAGCGGCTGCACCACGGTGGCGCCGTCCTGCGCCGAAACCGACCTCGACCGCGCCAGGCGGCTGCGCGAGGCGATCCAGCGCACGGGCCGGGCCCTGGCCGACGAGACCGCGCCCGCCCCCGAGGACATCGCGCTGATCAACAGCGCCGCCGCCGAGCCCGCCTCCGTACCCGAACTCTCGGCCGACGCGGCCACCGTGCGCCGGCACGGGAACGGGGTCGCGGGGGTGCTCTCCATGGTCGCGCGGGACCTGATCGAGCTCTGCGGCTCGGAACACCGCACACGCGTCCGCATCTGCGGAAACCCCGCGTGCGGCACCCCGTTCGTCGACACCTCCCGTGCGGGCGCCCGCCGTTGGTGCTCGATGAAGACCTGCGGCGCCCTCGCCAAGAAGCGCACCTACCGGGCCAGGTCGCAGAGCGGGGCCTGACCCCGGCCCCCGCTCACCTGCCACCTGTCACCGGGAATGACGATCGCGTCGAGGTCCACCGCGGAGCGGTTCAGTGGCGGCGCCGGCCGGCGCTCCGGGCCAGGTGCTGCTGGAGCCGGTCGTGGCGGAACCGGTAGACGGCGCCGTCCTTGCGCAGCACACCGCGGCCGTGGGCTTCTTCCAGGAAGGTCAGCGTCGCCCGGGGCAGCCGTCCGGTCAGCGGCAGCCAGAACCGTGCGAAGAGGATCCACTGGCCCCACGCGCTCAGGCTGAACAGGGCTCCGATCCCGATCCCGAGCGTCGAGAGGACTCCGGCCCTGACCGCGGTCTCGTCGTCCCAGACCATCCTGACGCCCCAGAGGCCGTGGTGGAGGAGCCCGATGACGAGCAGGCGTCCGACCGAGACCAGGCAGCCGAACACCGGCACGTACACGAGCCCCAGCAGGAGCACGGCCCTACGGTTCAAGCCCAGCAGGTCGCGGGGTTCGGGCGCGGACGCGATCGTGACGGGGGCTTCGAGCCAGGCGATCAGCACCGCGGTGGAAACGCCGGAAAGGGCGAAGATGAGCCCGTAGTACACCGCGGCGACCAGCCCGGCCTTGAGGTAGCTCACGTTCCCCGAGCGCATGACGTTGCCGACCCCTTCCATGAGACCGAGAGCGGCTCCTCCCACCAGCCCCGCCACGAGCGCGGCGCCGGCGCGTGCGAGGATCTCGCGACCGGACCTGGCCCGGGCCTGCCCGGCCCTCTCCCGAAGACGTATCCGCACACGTGACGGCTCCGGGGCCGCGCCCCGGGACGCGAAGCCGATCCCGTGCAGGAGTCCGAAGGTCACGGCGGCCGGGATTCCGTTGATCAGCCCGTCCAGCATCGCGACGGCGAACCCGTGTTCGAGCCAGCTCACGGCGCCGTTGAGCAGGGTCACGAACACCCCGGCCGCGAGCCCGACGAGGAGCACGCGCGGCACCGGCCGCACGCTGGTGCCCAGTTCCCACCAGGCGAGGCCCGGCCCGCGGCGCCGTTCGAGGTGGCGGGCGAGGAAACCGAGCCAACGGGACACCCGTTCCGGATCCCGGTTCCGCTCCTCCCGGGACCAGCGGCCCGCCGCCCTGCGCCCGGGCTGGGGCGGCGGCAGCGGCCCCACGGGGTACACCGAGGGGACCAGCGAGTCCAGCAGATGGCCCTCGACCGCCTCGGGCGTCGGAAGACGCCACCGCTCGGCAAGCTCCTCGGGCCGCCGCCCGGGGTCCGGACGGCGGTAGGCGGTGCGGCACAGCCACAGCATCAGCGGAACCGTCAGGGCCCGGGCCGCGGGGCCGTCCGGGTCCGCGGTGAGGGCGGCGGCGAGCGGGCGCCAGCGCTCCTGGTGCTGCGGCGTGGCGCTGCCGAGCAGGTACGCCGAGGCCTCCCCCGCGGTCAGCGGCTCGGCCTCGACCACGGTGGCCGAACGGAGCACCTCGGCGCGATCGACCGCCGCCGCGTAGTCCTCCGTCCGGCAGGTCAGCACCAGCGGGTTCCCGACCTCGAGCGTGTTGAGCCACTCCAGTGCCAGCGGCCGCTCGTCGGCGGGCAGCTCGTCCAGACCGTCGAGCACGGGCAGGATCCGCCCGCCCTGGCGCAGGAGCCGGACCGTACCCGCGCTCAGGTACGGGTACTCGCGCAGCAACTGCCGCTCCAGCCAGGCCTCCAGGTGCTCCACCCGCGGCCGCCAGGAGGCGAGCGGCAGCAGGACGGGAACCGGATCCCCCTCGCGCATCCGCCGCAGCAGCTCCACCACCAGCAGCACGGCCATGGTCGACTTGCCGCTGCCGGGGCCGCCCAGGACGACCAGCCTGCGCTGCCCCAGACGCAGGAACGCGTCGGCGAACGCGCCCGGATCCGCGGCGTTGCCCGCCACCGGAACCGCCCCCGGACCCGCCACCGGAAGTGCCCCCGGAAGCGCCGACGGATCCGGATGGTCACCGAACCGCCCGTCCGGTCTCTCGCGCCACCGCACCGGGATCGACTCCGCACCCCGCACCCCGCGCAGCGCCGACTCCCGGAGCCACTGCGCCAGCACCACGTCCCCCAGCCGCTGCGCCTGGGTCTCCACCTGGTCGGGGAAACGCAGGGCGAAGTAGTTGTTCTGGACGCTGTTGGGGCCGCAGCTGATCGCGGTGGGCCCGTGGAAGCCGTACGTGGGGCCGGTGTTCGGCTCCGCACCGGTCATGAGGCCCCGACGTGGTTCTCCCGGCGGCTGTGATCGCCGGTCGAGACCGCCGTCGGCCCGTGGAAGGTGTTCCCGGACACCGTGGTCCCGGCGGTTCCCGCACCGGCGGCCGGGCCGGCCGAGTCGCCCGACCGGACCTCCGCGGCGGCCTCGCGCGGCGCCCGGGCGAACGGGAAGCCGACCGCCGGCTCGATGCCCACCATGCTCGCTCCTCCCCGGCACGCGTCCGCCCGTGTTCCGACCCTAGCCCCGCCGGAGCGGCCGCGGGACGGGAACGACGAACCCCGAAGCCGGCTCATCGAGCCACAAGTCGCCCTTTCTGGAACACACATGACGATCCATCGCATGATTCGAGCGGGTGTTTCATACCCGGACGGCAGGCGTCATCGCCCTGTCATCGACCGCTGCGACGGTCGTCCGGTGACCTCCGATGACCAGCACACGAAGGAGAACACCGTGACGAGGACAGTGAGCCGGTGGCGGTCGGCGGTGGTGGCCCTGGTGGCCGCCCTCCTGGCCGCCCTGACCGGCACCGCGGGCGCGGCGGGCACCGTGAGGGCCGGCGGCGGCGCCGGAACGCCGCCCCCGATGGCGGACGGGTTCGGCCTGACCCAGGTCGCCCCGGCCGTGGGCGGCCCCACCGACTTCCTCCTCACCGTGACCACGCGGGAGGTCGCGGGCCCGCACCACATCAAAATCATTCTGCCGAGCGGCTACTACCGCGACCCGGCCAAGCGCTACCCGGTGCTGTACTTCCTGCACGGCGCGCCCGACGACCCCGTCAACCAGACCTACCCGGCGCTGACCACCTCGAACGCGATGATCACCGTCATCCCGGACGGCGGCGCCCGCAGCTGGTACGCCAACTGGCGCGACCAGAACACCCCTGCCGGGGCCCAGAACTGGGAGAACTTCCACCTCGGCCAGGTGATCCCGTTCATCGACGCGAACCTGCGGACCGTCGCCACCCGGAAGGCCAGGGCCGTCCTTGGGTTCTAACGGTCCTCGCAACACCCGCGATCTGTGGGAGTTGCGAGGACCGTGGGCGTTAGGCGTGATGATCTTGCTGAGTTGCGGGAGCG